>CAMWLY010000006.1 GCA_947175145.1 uncultured Muribaculaceae bacterium
TGGCACGTCCGCCGACTGAGGATTTCAGATTTCAGATAATTGTCAGGTAGGGACGTGCCATGGCACGTCCGCCGACTGAGGATTTCAGATTTCAGATAATTGTCAGGTAGGGACGCGCCATGGCTCGTCCGCCGTTTGAGGATTTCAGATCATAGCTACTATAGCTATTCTAACTCTATCTAAAGCCTAACACCTCACACCTAAAACCTATCGAGGGCGTCGATGAGGAGTTTGGCTTTGGCCGGGCCTACCACGGCCGCCACCTCATCATGCGATGCCTCTTTCAGACGCTTGAAACTTTTAAACTCCTTCATCAGTTTGGCGGCGGTCTTCTCCCCTATCCCCTTTACGGAATCAAGAGCCGACACGGTCTGCGACTTGGAGCGGCGAAGCCTGTGATGAGTGATTCCGAATCGGTGAGCTTCATCGCGCAGGTGCTGTATAACCCGCAAACTCGGAGATGTCTTATCCAGATACAGGGGCAATGTATCGCCCGGAAAATATATCTCCTCAAGCCTTTTGGCAATTCCGACCAAGGCTACTTCGCCGCGTATTCCCATCTCATCAAATGCCTCGACTGCGGCGCTCAACTGACCTTTGCCTCCATCTACCACCACCAATTGCGGCAGAGACTGACCTTCGGCCATCATGCGCGTGTACCGGCGATGAAGCACCTCCTTCATCGACGCGAAGTCATTGGCACCCTCTACTGTCTTGATGATAAAATGGCGGTAGTCGCGCTTGGCAGGCTTCCCATCGCGAAACACCACACAGCTTGCCACCGGATTTGTGCCCTGAATATTCGAGTTATCGAAACACTCTATATGCCGCGGCTCGACCTCCAGGCGGAAATCTGACTTCATGCGCTGCATAAGCTTATCGGAAGCACGATCCGGGTGCAGTGCATCCAGCTCCTTCTCGCGGTCTTTCATATACTGCATGGCATTGCGCGTGGCTACATCAAGCGCTTTCTTTTTATCTCCCCTCTTAGGAACAGTAAAGGTCACACCCTCCATCTGCACATCGGGTTCAAAGGGCACGATGACCTGATCGAATTTGCGGTCGAAGCGGTGCATAACTTCTGAAATCGCCATGGAGAGGATCTCCTCGGGTGTGGCGCCGTTGGATCTGCGCACATATTCGAGATTCAGACTCTGTGTAACCGCTCCATGATGCAGATGCATGAAATTCACAAAGGAGCGTGAGTCATTGTCGATATATGCAAATATATCTGCATCGGGGGTATCGGTCTCCCCCACTATACTCTTGGCATTATATTTTCTGACAATCTCATATTTCTCCTTGAGGACCTGTGCCTCCTCAAATTTCCAATCCTCGCTAAGGCGGTTCATTTCATCGCGGAGCATTCGCTCCAGCTCCACGGTCTCTCCATTTAGAATCTGCCTGACACGCTTTATGGCCTGCGCATAATCTTCAGGATTCATCAATCCGCGGCACATACCTCCGCACTTGCCGATATGATAATCGAGGCAGAGCCTGTATTTACCCCGGGCGATACTCTTCTCATCGAGCGCATGGCGGCATGAGCGCAGCGGATAGGTCTCACGAATCAGATCGAGCACCACCTTGGCGCTTTGCACATTGCTGTAGGGACCATAATATTTCCCCTCAAATTCGCGGCTGCGGGTCATGAATACCCGCGGATAAAGCTCCTTGGTCACCACTATCCAGGGATATGACTTATCATCTTTGAGCAAGACATTATAGTGAGGCTGATACTGCTTGATCATGGCGTTTTCAAGATGCAGTGCATCTTCTTCGGTAGCCACCACTATAAAGCGCATGTCGACAATATTACGCACTAACAGATTTGTGCGCACCGAGTCATGCTTTCTATTGAAATAAGATGAAACGCGCCGTTTGAGTCTTTTGGCTTTACCGACATAGATTACTTTTCCATGCCGGTCCAGATACATGTAAACGCCCGGGCTTTCGGGGAGTCCGAGTATTTTTTTGCGCAGTTGTTCGCCGGGTCGGTTGTGGGTTATATCCTCACGCGTGCGATCCGGTTTTATTTCCAGATTGAAACCACCGATTTCGTCGATCTGACGTCCGGTGCCTTCGAGGTTACTATTTAAATCAAGAGCGGTCATATTAAATCAAGAGCGGTCATAGCTGTTAATATAACGCGCCATGACCGCTCTTGTATGTATTCGGATATTATTAGTATTTGAGCAGGGCTGTAACCTCGCAATCATCGGGGAGTGCATTTCGTCCGTTGAGTGCGGTAAGTTCGACCACGAAGTTGATATAGATTTTTTTCGGGTTCATCGATTTTACGAGGTCATAGCAGGCGCGCATCGTGCCACCTGTAGCGAGCAAATCATCATGCAGAAGCACTACATCATCTTCCGCTATTGCGTCGCTGTGTAGTTCGATAGTATCGACACCATACTCCTTGGCGTATGCTTTTTTGATGGTAACCGAAGGGAGCTTACCGGGCTTACGCGCTGGCACAAATCCGGCTTTTAGTTCATAGGCCATGATGCTGCCGCCGATGAAACCGCGAGATTCTATACCGACAACTTTAGTGATACCTTTGTCGCGATACATATCGGCCAATTCCTTGCTCATCACATGCAGACCTTCGGGATCCTTAATCAGAGTGGTAAGGTCGCGAAACATGATGCCTTTTGACGGGAAATCCGGAATATCACGGATTAAACCCCTGAGTTCTTCGAGTTGCATAGTAATTTAAGTATTTAGTTTAATCAATCTTTTAACAAGCGGATATGGCGTGTTCCACGTGGAACAGTCTTTACGCAAATGCTGATATTTCAACCACCTATAAGAATCATGAGGACATTGACATCGGCGGGTGAGACACCCGGAATGCGCCCGGCCTGCCCTATTGTGGCAGGGCGAATGCGGTCAAGTTTCTGACGGGCCTCGGTCGAGAGTGCTGTGGTGCCGAGGTAGTCAAATCCATCAGGTATATGCAGCTTCTCCAACTTCAGCTGCCTGTCGGCAAGCTCCTGCTCCCTCTTGATATACCCGTCATATTTAATCTGGATTTCAGCCGACGACACTATCTCGAAGCGAAGCGGCTCATCAATCATCTTTATTCTTTTCTGAAGCGCCGGCAACCAATCCTTAAGCAACTCAAAATTCAACTGCGGCCTGCGCAGCAATTCTACAAGCCTAACACTCGCACCGAGCGGAGCCGTTCCCACTGATTTGAGTTTCTCATTCAATTCCGAACCGGCCTTGACAAGATAATCGGAGGCCCATTTAATAAGAGAATCGCGCTCGCGATATTTCTCCTGCATAATCTCCATACGCGACGCATCGGACAACCCTATTTCATAACCTATCGGAGTGAGACGAAAATCGGCATTATCCTGCCTTAGCAGAATCCGATATTCCGCACGCGATGTAAACATGCGGTATGGTTCATCTACACCTTTGGTCACCAAATCATCTATAAGCACACCGATATAAGCCTGATTGCGGCCTAACACCACCGGTTCTAACCCCTGACTGCTTCTTGCAGCATTAACTCCGGCAATCAATCCCTGTGCGGCAGCTTCCTCATAACCGGTGGTACCATTCACCTGACCGGCCATATACAACCCGGGTATAACTTTCGATTGCAAGTCATGTGTGAGCTGTGTAGGATCAAAAAAGTCATATTCTATAGCGTAACCGGGACGATAAAATTGCACATTTGCAAGAGCCGGTATCTTCTGCAAAGACTCTATCTGGACATCCCACGGCATTGAGCTGCTGAAACCGTTGATATAATATTCTTCGGTCGTCTCACCTTCCGGCTCAAGAAATAGCTGATGACTCTCTTTGTCGGCAAATGTAACAAGTTTTGTCTCGATAGAGGGACAATATCTCGGACCGATACTCTGAATCTGACCATTATATAAAGGTGATTCACTGAGTCGGGAGGTCATCACCGCATGACATTCAGGATTGGTGTGAACGGTCCAGCATGGACGCGGTTCAAGGATTCGCTGCACGTCTGGTAGAAATGAAAATTTCTCGTAAGGGTTCATATCTCCGTCCTGGCGTTCGGCAAGCGTGAAATCTATGGTTCTGCCATCTATTCTTGCCGGGGTTCCTGTTTTCATTCTGTCTACACGGACTCCTAGTGCGGCTAATTGCTCGGCGAGGCCATGAGATGCCCCTTCGGATATACGGCCACCCTCTATTTTAGATGCACCGAAATGCATCAGACCATTGAGAAAAGTGCCGGCAGTAAGCACCACCTTAGGAGCCTTGAAACGAAATCCAAGTGCGGTTTTAACTCCACATAGCGAGTTATCATCTGCCAGCAAAAGCTCGGTCACCGCATCTTGAAACATGTATAATCCCTGAGTCGCATCGAGAATCTTTCGCCACTGCTCAGTGAATTTTGTGCGGTCGCTCTGCACTCGCGGAGACCATACGGCCGGACCTTTTGAGCGGTTGAGCATACGGAATTGTATGGCAGTAGTATCGGCCACAATACCCATTTGCCCACCGAGGGCATCGATTTCGCGAACCAACTGACCCTTGGCAATGCCTCCCACAGCGGGATTACAGGACATCTGTGCGACCCTGTTCATATCCATGGTTATGAGAAGGGTAGAGGATCCCAATCGAGCAGAGGCCACAGCGGCTTCGCACCCCGCATGACCGGCTCCAATCACTATGACATCAAATTCAAACTTCATCTTTCCAAAGTCTCAACGCCGCATTTTCATTATCCTCCATTATCTCCCTTTCGCCGGGGCCTTTGTCATTGATTCCACAGAGATGAAGAACTCCGTGGATTATAACACGCAGAAGTTCAACCTCATAGGATTGTTCTAACTGCTCAGCATTACTTCTCACCGTATCGAGCGAGATAATCATATCTCCGGCAATTCTATTTCGGTGGGTATAATCGAAGGTAATGATATCGGTATAAAAATCATGATTAAGATGCTTGCGGTTAGCCTCTAATATCTCGGCATCGCCTACGAAGAGATAGGAGAGTCGGCCGGTGGAGAATCCATGGGACTCGGCCACGCGGATTATCCAATCCTTAACGCGATTGAAGTCGAGGGTGGGGAGGGGTACTCCCTCATTAGCAAATGTAATCATTAGAGTTGGGGTTAAAGTCGGTTTAGCACCAACTTACAAAGATAATAAAAAAATGCGTTAGGTAATTGGAGCAATCCGCGCTATTATCTCTCCACGATAGCTATAGTAGCTATGGTAGCTTAGGTAGCTATGATCTGAAATCCTCAATCTCCAGACAACCGGGGGTAAGCAATCCCCGAAGGGGATGCGCCACCCTCGGAAAAGAATCCAAGAAGAAAGCAAGTGCCCGTAGGGTACGCCCATCTCCCGGTTCAATGATGAATGCACAATTAACAATCCTAAAACCTAAAATCGCTTTGAGGTCATAAAATTTATGTGTGTCCGGTCAGAAAGATTCCAATTTTCAATTCTCAGAGGGCTTAAATAGGGCCATAAATATCCTATCAAGCTGTATATGTGCGTTTTGTAATGAATTACCAAATCTTCACATAACCGCATCATCTAAGAATCTTCAGAGTATCGCAAATGCAATTTTGTTAATTTTCTTAAAGTTTTTCTTAAGCGTGGAAATAGGGGAGCATGATTGAAAAAAAATCGCTAATTTTACAAGCTAATAATTGGCTCATCAGAAACAGCAACTTTCATCATCGGACTGCGGCGGTTTCAAATCAGACTTAACCGCCACACTTCAATTTTTTTGTACGACTACCCTATCGATTCAGAAGGCTTATGCCAGATAAAGATCTCCTCCCCACGCAAGCGGGTTCTACACCCGACTCTATTTCCGGTACCGACGCTACTGCCGGAACTCAGATCTACCATGTTCCGGCACTTCTGCCGGAATGCATGACTGCACTCGACATCAAACCCGGGGGCACATATATCGATGTGACCTTCGGCGGCGGCGGTCATTCACGCGAGATACTCTCCAGGCTCAAACCGGAGGGTCACCTCTTTGGTTTTGATCGCGACCGTGATGCTCTGGCCAATAAACCTGACGATCCGAGATTTACTTTTGTGCTCAGCGATTACCGCTATCTTGAGAACTTTCTTGACTATCACGGGGCTCAAAAAGTAGATGGCATATTAGCCGATTTAGGTGTATCATTTCACCACTTCGACACAGCGGAACGCGGATTTTCATTTCGCAGCGATGCACCGCTCGACATGCGCATGAACCGCACCGGAGGTAAATCGGCTGCCGAACTGATTGCTGACGCGAGCAAGGAGGAATTGGAAAGAATCTTCAGGGAATACACCGATCTGAAGCGTCCCGGACAAATCGCCTCTGCGATAGTGAAAAGCAGAGAGGACTCCCCCATTCTCACCACTCACGAGCTGTGGGAAGCTGTCAGGGGTGCGCTCAGTCCGAAATCGGAAAAGAAAGATTTAAGCCAGGTATTTCAGGCATTGAGGATAGAGGTCAATGGTGAATTGGAATCTATACGCAAACTGCTTGAAGCATCGGCAAGGGTGCTTAAGCCCGGTGGCCGACTGGCTGTAATAACATATCACTCGATAGAGGACCGTCTGGTTAAAAACTTCATGAGATCAGGAAATACTGAGGGAAAAATCGAGCAGGATATATATGGCCGTGTGCACACTCCCTGGAAATTGATCACACGCTCTCCGATCACACCTTCGGAGCAGGAAGTAGAGCAAAACCCGAGATCACGCTCGGCAAAACTGCGAGTTGCAGAGCTGATATAAAATGCGACAATGGCTACCAAGAAGAAAAATAATAATAAGGAGAAAAAGGGTTATTCATGGCTCAATGAACTTCGCTACGGCAGGTCAATATCGGTGGAGTTCTTCAAGCAAAACGCATGGCTTCTGCTGATTATCGTCGTGGCAGTCATAGCCCTTATTGGCTTGAGATATAAGACCAAGACCAAGATGGTCGAGATAAAGAAACTAAACACCGAGCTTGCGAGAGCCCAAAGTAATAAACTCCAGGAGAAAGCCGCCTATATGTCGCTGATTCGCGAAACCGAGATGCGGCGCATGGTGCGCGAGAAGGGACTTCCCCTCGAATTTCAGGAACAACCACCCTATGAACTCATAGACGAGTGATTCAAATGGCAGAGAAGAAAAACAATAAAGCTCATATACTGTTTCGCTACGGACTGATTACAATTCTGTTCGTGATATTCGGTGTGGCGGTGCTTGTAAAACTGTTTGGCACCACGGTAGTCGATGCGCGGAAGTGGAATGCCCGCGCACACCGCGAGCTCTCGCGCATAGACACCATCGCCCCTGAAAGAGGCAATATACTTGCCGACAATGGCAACATATTGGCCTGCAATCTTAAGGTTTATGACATAAAACTTGACCTGCGCCACGACAAGATACTGCGCATGAAGGTGATTCCCTGGCGCTCTATAGATTCGCTGGCGGATTCACTTGACCGCTATTATCCGCGCATAAGCGACCTGCAGTCGCGACCTGCCGACACTATAGCCAAATATTCATGGCATACACGCCTCAAGAAGGAATTTGAGAAACCGGATTCCCTGCGTCCGCGTGCGCTCAGACTCGCGCAGAAAAAGACCCTCGAGGATTTCGACCGCATCAAGGGCTTTCCTCTGCTCAAGGATATCAAGGGGCGCCACCCGCTCTATAAAGAGACCCGCAACACGCGCATATATCCCTTCGGGCGCATGGCTTACAGAAGTATCGGCCGCGTCAACGAGAATTTCCATACCCACCAGATACATGGATATTCCGGCCTTGAAAAAGACCTCGATTCGCTGCTTTACGGCCAGCCGGGACTCGCCAAGAAGGTCGCTCTGACCAATGGCATAACCAACTGGGTAGCAACCCCGCCACGCCGCGGTTATGACCTGCGCACCACTATCAATATCGACCTGCAGGAGATGCTTGAAGAAGAGCTGCATAATATCTGCAAAGAGGCCCACGCCGAGTGGGGCACGGCAATTCTCATGGAGGTACACACAGGAGAAATCAAAGCGATATCAAATATCGAGCTGCTCGAAGATGGCACCTATGGTGAGGCGCTGAATAGGGCAGTACTCCCCTACGAGCCCGGTTCGGTGATGAAACCTATCTCTCTGATGATAGCCTTTGAAGATGGTCTCGTGAAGTCGGTCAATGATATGGTGGACTGCTCACCATTTATGAAAACCAGCGACCCACACGGCTCCGGCATGAAAACGATGAAGCAGGTTATCGAGCAATCATCGAATACCGGCATATCGCGTGTGATTTTCCGAGGATATTCGCAAAACCCGGAGAAGTGGCATGACCGTCTGAAAGGTCTCGGTTTTTTTGAGCCGATTCATTCAGGCATAGCAGGTGAGTGCACACCGCGAATCCGCCGTCTCACTCCTAAGGATTCGCGCGGCAATAACATAACGATGACAGCACGCCATCTCGACCTGGCACGCCAGGCCTACGGCTACAACACCGAACTGCCACCGCTTTTCACCCTCTCGGTCTATAACGCCATAGCCAACGACGGCAAGTATGTGCGCCCGCATCTGCTGAGAGGTCTTATTGATGAGAATGGCCGGGATTCAGTGCTCAATATCACCTATATACGCGACAGTATATGCTCGGCAGCCACAGCCAGAAAGGTGCGCGAGTGCATACGCGAAGTGGTATGGGGTGACCATGGCACTGCCCGACTTGTGCGCGATGATCGTGTGGAGGTGGTAGGCAAAACCGGCACCGCGTATCCGGTGGAAAAGGGTGTGTACAACACTGCAAAGCGCAGATATGCCTTTGCCGGCTTCTTCCCCTACGACCGCCCGCAGTATTCCTGCATGGCCCTGGTAATGTCGGGTGCCGGAAACTCCGCCAACCGCACATCCGGACAAGTTGTGAAGAATATGGCTGTCAAGATGTATTCGCGCGGTATGCTGGGTAATGCCTCGACTTATAGCTCTGAGCGAAAGGGGAGCAGTCCGGTAATGGTCGCCTCCAACTCCAAATCGCTCAACAAAACGGCCGGTGCACTCGGCATCAAGGGAATGAAGCGTGTTAAACCGGCTGAGCAACCGCACGCCGGCACTCCCGATGTGTCGGGCTACGAACTCCCCTCGGCTGTAAGAATACTTGAGAAAGCCGGACTTAATGTAAACACCCGCGGCTCGGGCCATGTGGTCGCACAGTCGCGCAAACCGGGTAGCGCTTATCGCCGCGGCGATGAGATAACCCTCACTCTTGCAAATAAATAAAACTATATATCTGAATATATTACACGATAGAGATGACTACCATAAAACTATCACGCCTGCTTGAGGATATCAAGCCTCTGGAAGTAATCGGAGAGACCGATAAGAATATAATTGGTGTGCACAGTGACTCGCGCAAGGCACAAAAAGATTCACTCTTTGTGGCAGTGCGCGGTGTGACAACCGACGGACATAAGTATATCCCCGTGGTGGCGAGTACTCATGTGGGGGCTATCGTTTGCGAAGAGCTGCCCACATCATTGTCCAACGGTATTACATATATCAAAGTGGCTGATTCCGCCGAAGCTCTCGGCAAACTGGCCTCGGCATGGTATGGCCACCCCTCCGAGAAACTGAATCTGGTAGGTGTGACCGGCACCAACGGTAAAACCACAACCGCTACCCTGCTCTATGAGATGGCCAAACTCGAAGGGTATAAGGCCGGTCTTCTGTCGACAGTGTGCAACTATGTGCATGAGAAAGCGATACCTACAACCCACACCACTCCCGACCCGCTGACTCTCAATGAACTTCTGGCCGAGATGGTTGAAGCCGGTTGCGACTATGCATTTATGGAGGTGTCGAGTCATGCTGCCATGCAGAAACGAATTGCCGGTCTGAAGTTCAAGGGGGCGGTGTTCAGCAATCTGACCCGCGACCATCTGGATTACCACAAGACAGTGGAGAATTATATGAACGCCAAGAAAATGTTTTTCGACGCTTTGCCGGCCGATGCGTTCGCGCTGGTAAATGCCGATGACAAAGCCGGCGCATATATGGTCCAGAACACCAAGGCGAAGGTTTATACATATTCGCTGCGCAGCGATGCTGATTTCCGCTGCCGGGTGCTTGAAACACGCCTTGACGGCACACTGCTCGAGCTCAACGGCCGCGAGATTGAGGTTGGATTCACCGGACGCTTCAATGCCTACAACCTGACCGCGGTCTATGGAGCCTCGGTACTGACCGGATTCCCTGCAGAAGAGGTGGCAGTCAATATGAGCAAACTTGTACCGGTGGCCGGCCGCTTCCAGACCTTCCGCTCACCAAGCGGAGTAACTGCGATAGTAGACTATGCCCACACTCCCGATGCACTGATAAATGTGCTCGACACTATCCGTCAGGTAGTAGGTGCCGATGGTGGCATCATCACTGTGGTAGGAGCCGGTGGAAACCGCGATCATGGCAAACGACCCATAATGGCGCGCGAAGCCGCATGCCGTTCTAACAGACTGATTCTGACCAGCGATAACCCCCGCGATGAAGAACCGGAAGCAATCATAGCCGAAATGAAAGAGGGACTGACTGATGCCGAGATGCGGCGCACCCTCTGCATCACCGACCGCCGCGAGGCTATCCGCACCGCCATAGCTATGGCGCAGCCCGGTGAAGTGGTGCTTGTGGCCGGCAAGGGACATGAGCCCTATCAGGAAATTAAGGGTGTAAGACACCATTTCGATGACCGCGAGGAGGTAACGGCTGCCCTGGCTAACTGAGCTAACTAACACGGAGTAGAATATTACTGAAATACGGTCGATATGGTTTACTGGCTCGTAAACGCGATAAATGGCTGGGATTTCCCCGGTCGCAACCTGATGGGATTCCTGACCTTCAGAGCGGGAATTTCATTTGCACTCGCTCTTGTGATAGCTCTTGTGTTCGGACACACCATCATAGCGAAACTGCAGAAAATGCAGATCGGCGAAGTGGTGCGCAATCTGGGTCTTGAAGGCCAGATGGCTAAAAAGGGCACTCCCACCATGGGTGGTGTGATTATAATTCTGGCCACTCTGATTCCCTGTCTGCTTATGGGAAATCTGGCCAATATCTACATGATACTGATGATTGTGGCTACTCTCTGGATGGGCGCGATAGGCTTTCTCGATGATTACCGCAAGCTGAAATATCATAATAAAGATGGCCTGCAGGGGAAATATAAAGTCACCGGCCAGGTTGGTCTCGGCCTGCTTGTGGGTATCACCATGTGGGTATCGCCCCAAATCACCATGAGCGAGAATTTCGAACGTGAAGTAGTGGTAGAGGGTGAGCAGGTCACAGAAATAGTGGTATCGAAAGATGAGATAAAATCTCCGCAGACCACAATCCCCTTTGTCAAAAACAACAACTTCAACTATCAGTGGCTCACCGACTGGATCCCCGACAGCCAGAGCGCGCAGACCCTGGGGTGGATACTGTTTGTATTTGTGGTTGTGATTGTAGTGACTGCAGTGAGCAATGGTGCAAACCTGACCGACGGCCTCGACGGCCTCTGCGCCGGCACATCGGCCATAATATCGATGGCGCTACTTATCATGGCATATTTAGGTGGAAATGTGATATACTCCAGCTACTTGAATATCATGTATATACCCGGTTCGGAGGAGATGGTGGTATTTGCAGGAGCCTTTATAGGTGCGCTTGTGGGATTCCTGTGGTACAATGCATTTCCGGCTCAGGTATTCATGGGAGATACCGGTTCGCTCACCATCGGTGGCATAATCGCGGTATTCGCAATCCTGATTCGTAAGGAATTACTCATACCTCTGCTCTGCCTGATATTCTTCCTTGAAGATGTATCGGTGATGATGCAGGTAGGATACTTCAAATATACACGAAAGAAAAGCGGCACCGGTAAACGCATATTCAAGATGACCCCCCTGCACCACCACTTCCAGAAGGGTGCTGTGCCGGGTAATGAGGTCAAGTGGAACCACCCGGTGAATCCTATTCCCGAGAATAAGATTGTGACCCGCTTCTGGATTATTGGCCTGCTTCTGGCAGCGCTTACATTTGTGACACTTAAGATTAGATAAGAACCCGGAAAAGGGTGAGAACAGACAGATAAATCCGAGAGATGAAATTAGCAGTTTTAGGAGCCGGCGAAAGCGGCGTAGGAGCGGCTGTGCTGGGTAAAACCAAGGGTATGGAGGTGATGGTAAGCGATGCCGGAACAATCCAGCCCAAGTATATAGAGATGCTGGAGGCAGAGCAGATACCCTATGAGCAGGGTGGCCACACACCCGAATTGCTGCTTGATGCCGATATTGTGGTCAAAAGCCCCGGCATACCCCCCACAGCTCCGCTGGTTAAGGCTTTTGCCGATAAAGGAACTCCGATATTGTCGGAAATAGAGTTTGCCGGCAGATACACCGATGCCAAGATGATCTGCATTACCGGTTCCAACGGTAAGACCACCACTACCCTACTGACTTATCATATCCTGAAACAAGCCGGACTTAATGTGGGCCTGGCAGGCAATGTCGGCAAAAGTATGGCACTGCAGGTGGCGCGTGAGAAACATGATGTATATGTGATAGAGTTATCGAGTTTCCAGCTTGAGAACATGTATGACTTCCGCGCGCGGGTGGCTGTAATCACCAATATCACACCCGACCATCTGGACCGCTACGACCATAAGATGGAAAACTATGTGGCTGCAAAGTTCCGCATACTGCAGAATCAGGGTCCCGATGATTATTTTATCTACTGGCAAGATGATCCTGTGGTTACGGCTCAGATCCGAAACATGCAGATAGAAGCCAAAGAATTGCCATTTGGAGAGCATAAGGAGGAGGGCTCGGCAGCCTATGTAGATGATCGGGGAATAGTGCACTTCGAGACTCCTATGGAGGTATGGGATATTCCGCGCGACAAACTCTCGCTCACCGGTCTGCACAACCTCTATAACTCTATGGCAGCGGGGCTCTCGGCAAGCCTGTTTAACATAAAAAAGGAGACAATCCGCCATGCACTCGAGGATTTCGAAGCTGTGGAACACCGTCTGGAATATGTGGATACTATCGATGGAGTCAGATATATCAATGACTCCAAGGCCACCAATGTAAACTCCACATGGTATGCTCTTGAAAGCATGACCACTCCCACAGTGCTGATACTCGGCGGCAAGGATAAAGGGAATGATTACAGCGAGATTGAGGAGCTTGTGCGCAACAAGGTCAAGGCAATCGTATGCATGGGCGTGGATAATAAGAAGCTTCTGGATTTCTTCACCGGAAAAGTGCCGGAGATTCGCGACACACATTCTATCGAAGAAGCTGTGAAGGCATGTGCAGAGATAGCAAGTGCCGGTGATACCGTTCTGCTCTCGCCCTGCTGTGCAAGTTTTGACCTCTTCAGCAGTTATGAAGACCGCGGCCGCCAATTCAAACAGCAAGTCAAAGACCTAACCCCCAACACCTAAAACCTAAAACCTAACATAATTGAAACAAGATAACGAATTACTTGAGGAACTTGAAGTTCGTGAGACTATCGACGGAGAGCGTGTCGATTCACGCATGATGCGCGCATCGGGGGGCGCAGCCGAGGCATTGGCACCGGCTCCGAGCGCACTCGATAGCGTGAAATCTGCTATCAATAACGCCCGCACCGCCGCACTCGCCAAAAAGAAGGGGAAACCTGACCCGTATATCTGGGGCATATACATAATGCTGCTGGTGATAAGCGTGATTGAGTTATTCTCCGCTTCAGCCACAGAAGTCGATGGCAGCAATGTCTACGGCCCGCTGTTGCGTCACGGCATGTTCCTTGTAGTCGGCTTCGGCATAGTGCTGTGGCTGCAGAAAACCCCATATACCATGATAGGGCGATTAGCGTGGGCCATGGCTATATTTTCGCTGGGATTACTGCTGCTTTCGAGCTTTATGGGTGTCGAGATTAACGGTGCACAGCGTGCGTTCAAGATAGCCGGAATCACCATTCAGCCCGCCGAGATAGTCAAGCTCACGGTGGTGTGTCTTTTGGCCTCAATCTTGGGAAAGAATCAGACACCGGGCGGAGTCACCAACAAGGGTGTCATAACCGCTGCTGTTGCGGTGGTGATATTCGGTGCCTGCCTATGGAAAAACGGTCTCACCAATACCCTGCTTCTTATGTGCGTAAGTATCTGCATGATGCTTATCGGGGGCATACAGTGGAGGAAATTCGGCGTTGTAATCGGCGTATATATGATTGCAGGGTGCGCACTCTACGGCATAAAATATGTGACCCCGAGCTCCACTGAATTTGATGAAGTCAAGGAGCGCCAGGAACTGCTGATGCAGAGTGGCGGCGGAGTTGTCAGCACCGGGGGCGCGGATAAAAAGATAGACCGCACAGGCACTCAGATAGGCCGTGTGAAGCGATTTCTGCGCGGTGTGCGCCCGGAAGACCGGATTGATGACCTGAACCGTCAGGTAATCTTCGCCAACTTCTCACAAGCTAATGGCGGCATGTTCGGACAAGGCCCCGGCAACTCACGCGAAAGCGCCCGCCTGCCACTCGCCTTCTCGGATTATATCTATTCGATTATTGTAGAAGATACAGGTTTTGTGGGTGGTGCGCTCGTGCTGCTGCTATATCTGCTGCTGCTCGCACGCGCCGGCCGTATCGCTTATAAATGCTCACGCGCTTTTCCGGCATTTCTGATCATGGGTTGCGCGGTGATGATAGTATTCCAGGCACTTGTGCACATGGCGATTGTCACCGGACTCTTCCCGGTATCGGGTCAACCACTCCCCTTTATATCCAAGGGTGGCACCTCGGTATTGGTGATGTCAGCGGCATTAGGCATTATGCTCTCGGTCGCCAGATTTGCCGCACAACCCGGCGACAAAACCAAGATTAAAGCTGAAAAAGAGGCACTGGGGGCCGATATGCAGGCCGCAAACTTCAGCGCCCAGAAATAAATAAACAATGTCACACAAATATAAGATTCTGATAAGCGGCGGAGGTACCGGGGGACATATATTTCCGGCTCTTTCGATTGCCAACGCGCTGAAACGCCGCCTTAATTGCGAAATACTGTTCGTGGGTGCGGAAGACCGCATGGAAATGGAGAAAGTTCCGGCGGCCGGCTACCCTATCAAGGGTCTGCCGGTGGCGGGATTTGACCGCAAAAGGCTATGGCGCAATTTCGGAGTGCTGCTCAAACTCAACAAGAGTCTGAAATTGGCACGCAAGATAGTGCGCGATTTCCAGCCCGATATCGCTATCGGAGTCGGGGGCTACTGCTCCGGGCCGACGCTTAAAGCCGCTCAGCGTGCCGGAGTGCCTACACTGATTCAGGAACAAAATTCATATGCCGGAGTGACCAATAAACTTCTTGCTGAGAAAGCAGACAAGATTTGTGTGGCATACAGCGGCATGGAGCGCTTCTTTCCGGCTGATAAGATTGTCATGACCGGTAATCCGGTGCGCAAAGATTTGACCGAACGCGGGGGAGAAGCCGGTCCTGCGCGTTCGCGCTTCGGGCTGAATCCCGACAGGCCTACCCTACTTGTGGTCGGCGGTTCACTGGGAGCCCGCACCCTCAATGAAGCTCTTGAAGCCGGCATCGGCAAGCTGACCGAGGCCGGGGTTCAGGTTATCTGGCAAACGGGAAAGAACTTCGGCGACAGGGGAAAAATCGCCGCCAAGGGCCTTAAAGGCATCGTGGTGACACCATTTATCACCGATATGGCATCGGCATACGCTGCTGCCGACCTTGTGGTATCAAGAGCCGGCGCAGGCTCTATAAGCGAGCTTGAACTTCTCGGCAAACCTGCAATACTCGTGCCTTCGCCCAATGTGGCCGAAGACCACCAGACCAAAAATGCCCTCGCCCTCTCCGAGCGAGGTGCCGCGGTGCTCATCAAAGATAGCGAGGCCGCCGAAAAACTGGTGAATGAGGCTCTCAAGCTGATCGCGGATAATAAGAAACTGAATGAAATGAGCGCCAATATAAGCGAAATGGCTATGCGCGACAGCGATGAAAAGATAGCCGATGAAATTCTCTCTATAATTGCGAAGTGATATGACACTCTATTTTGTTGGCGCCGGAGGGATCGGCATGGCAAATCTGGTGAGATATTACCTTCGCCACGGCCACCGGGTGGCCGGTTATGACCGCACGGAATCAGACCTGACCCGTGCACTGGTCTCTGAAGGCGCACAACTCACCTATACTGACTCTGAGGATGAGATACCCGAAGAATTCCGCAATTCTGAAAACACGCTTGTCGTGATGACTCCCGCAGTGCCTGAGAGCAACAGGATACTCAGCTGGTTCCGCAACAATGGTTTTGAGGTGATAAAGCGCGCAGCGCTCTTAGGCAGAATCACAAGAAACTCAAAGGCTATCTGTGTGGCCGGCAGCCACGGCAAGACTACCACCTCGTCGATGATTGCCAATATACTGCGCGAATCGGAAGTCGGTTGCACTGCATTTCTGGGAGGTGTGCTGCGCAATGTCAATTCAAATCTTGTGCTCAACGAGAAATCTGAGATAAGTGTGATCGAAGCTGACGAGTATGACCGCTCATTTCATCACCTGAATCCCGCGATTGCCATAATTACCTCGACAGACCCGGATCATCTTGACATATATGGTGACGAGGCACATTATCTCGAGGCATTCAGTCACTTCACAAGCCTGATACGCCCCGGGGGCACACTGATACTGCACACCGGCCTAAAGATGCGACCTGCAGTTCAAGAGGGTGTGAAGGTCATGACCTACAGCACTCACGACACTTCGGCCGATTGGCACGCCGAGGATATCACATACGGTCCGGGCACACTCACCTTTACCCTTGTGGGTCCCGATGGCCTGCGCATGGAGCGACTCAGTTCGGGTGTGCCTGTGGAAATAAATATCGACAATGCTGTGGCAGCGGCAGCGGCAGCCCTGACCGCAGGTGCCTCTGAGGAGGATGTGCGCAGAGGACTCGCAAGCTTCAAAGGGGCGAAACGCCGCTTCGAAATCTGGCTCGACGGCACTCAGCCCGGTGGCGTGGTGCTAATCGATGACTATGCCCACTCCCCTGCCGAAGTCAAAGCCTCGATAGCATCTGTGCGCAAACTATATCCCGGCAAAAAACTGAGTGTAATATTTCAACCGCATCTCTACACGCGTACACGCGACTTCGCATCTGAATTTGCCGAGGCACTCTCGGGCGCCGATGAAGTAATCATGCCGGAGATATACCCTGCGCGCGAATTGCCGATAGAGGGTGTCAGCAGCCAAATGGTGCTCGACAAAGTAGATTGCAATGATAAAAAATACTGCGAAAGAAAAGATTTGCCGAATCTCATAAAAAATAGTAATTTTGAAATTCTCATGACCCTTGGTGCCGCCGACATCGAGAGGATACTCCCCGAGGCGGCGCGAATACTTGCAGGAGAGTGATATAGAGAGACTCGGAAGTGAAAGAGCGGAACTCGAAGATACTGAAATGGAGCATACTCTGTGTGCTGTTGGCCTACACTGCGGTGATGGGCTTCTGGGCGCACGGCGAGGCTTCGCGTCATGTCTGCACCGGTGTCGAGATTGAAGTGCACGGAGCTGCTTCGACAGCTATGGACTCAACTATCCGCCACGGTGTGCGCGAAGAGCTGCAAGGGTATCCGCGCCGCATAGCGGGCACTCCTATCCGCGAAGTCGACACCCGCGATGTGGAAAGATTCCTCACAAAGCGAGCCAATTTCGAGAGTGTGAACTGCATGATGTCATCGAGAGGGAAACTGGTGATTCGTGTGGAACCGCTTGTGCCGGTGATGAGAGTATTCTATGGCGACAAATCATATTACATCAACAAGGCGGGAAAGCATATAGTCTCCAATGCGGAGTTCTATAGCGAAGTGCCGGCGGTCACGGGGCGGTTCAACTGCAATTTCAGTCCGCGCGATGTGCTTCCGCTGGTGAACTATGTTACCAAGGACCCGATGCTTTCGGAGTGGGTATCGATGATAGTTGCCGAAGACAGCCGCAATCTGCTGTTGGTGCCGCGGGTGCGCGGACATGTGGTGAATTTCGGCGACACCACACGCCTTAAGGAGAAGAAAGAAGCCCTGGCTATGTTTTATCGCCAGGTCATGCCCTATAAAGGGTGGGAGGAATATGACACAATATCGGTTAAATTTCGGGGACAGGTAGTGGCCACACGGCGCGACAAGACCCGTCTTAACCACGCCGAGCATTACGAAGAGGAGGTTGACCTCGAAGAGGCTACCCTTCCGCAGGCCGAACCTATACAGACAGAGAATCAGCATGAATGAACCAAGATATGTAGCTGCAATTGAAATCAGCAGCTCTAAAATAGCAGCGGCGGTCGGACGCATGCACTCTACCGGCAAGCTGGAGATTATAGCCACCGACCAGGAGAAGGGTGTGGACAGTGTGCGTTACGGCATACTTCAGAACCTGGAGGAGACGTCGATGCGCCTGAACAGGATAATCGACCGCCTGGAGCATAAAGTGCAGATCGCTCCGCGCGAGATTGTAGGCGCCTACGTGGGACTCTCGGGCAGATCACTCCGCTCCATAACCACCGAGGTCGACATCACACTGCCTGATGACACGGAAATCAACGATGACATCCTGCAGAGACTTCGCGAACAGGCTCTGGCCACTGCAATTGACTCCACTCTCGAAGTTGTCGATGCAATACCGCGCGTGTACTATGTAGGGAAACTTGAAACACGCTCTCCCAAGGGTGCCATCGGCAATAAAATCAGAGCCGTATATGACCTGATAGTATGCCGTCCGGAACTTCGCCGCAACCTCACCCGCACTATTGCCGACAAGTCGGGAATACAGATATGCGGTTTTGTGGTAACCGCCCTCTCCACGGCTCAGGTTATCCTGACCTCCGAAGAGAAAAGACTCGGTTGTATGCTGGTAGATATGGGTGCCGAAACCACAAGCGTATCCATCTACAAAGATGGCGGACTGCGCTATTTTGCCACTCTGCCGCTTGGTGGCCGCAATATCACACTCGATGTGGTAAGCCTCAATCTGCTTGAGGAGCGCGCGGAGGATATCAAGATTACCATGGGCAACGCAATAGCCCGCGACACAGCAAGCTCATATAATGTCAACGGTATCCGCATGGCCGATGTCAGCAACCTTATAGTGGCCCGTTCGGAGGAAATTGTGGCAAATATCGTAGAGCAGATTAAATATGCGGGCATGAAGGATTCCGATCTGCCGGCCGGCCTGATATGCATAGGTGGTGCTTCAAAACTCAACGGTCTCCCCGAATTGCTCGAACGGCAGATAGACCTGCCGGTGCGTCGCGGTCAGCTGCCGGAATATATTCATCTTGAGGATACTAAATCTCCTTCGTCAGAGATTCTTGAGGTTTGCAGTGTGCTCTACAGCGGAGCCGCTGATTCCGAAGAGGAGTGCCTGGAAACTCCCGGAGCGCCGGAACTGCCGGCCAACGGTCAACCCAACCCGGTCGAAGAACAGGCTCCGGCACCCGAACCGCGCAAAACCAAAACAAGCGTCTGGTCAAGATTTACCAAAGATCTGAGCCGCAGAGTTAGCGATATGTTCTCAGGCGCCGATGAAGATGATTCCGACTTAATCTAATGGCAACAACCATATACTAAGAAAATATACAGATGAACAACGATATAACAGACGGATCAAGCTTTGCTACCGATGAGGCAGGCCCCTCTATCATCAAGGTGATAGGTGTAGGAGGTGGCGGCGGTAATGCCGTGAACTACATGTATGCACAGCACATACCGCTGATTAAGTATGTGGTTTGCAATACCGACCAGCAGGCTCTGGATCGCTCGCAGGTGCCTAACAAGCTTCTCCTCGGCCCCGATGTGACCAAGGGTCTGGGAGCAGGCAATGTGCCCGAAGTAGGCAGACAGTGCGCCGAAGCAAGCGTGGAAGATATCAAAGCGCTCTTCACTGATGAGACTGAAATGGTCTTCATAACCGCCGGCATGGGTGGTGGCACCGGCACAGGTGCAGCCCCGGTAGTGGCACGCGAGGCCAAGGCTGCCGGAAAGCTTACCATCGGCATCGTGACAGTGCCTTTCATGTTTGAAGGTAAGAAAAAAATCATCAAAGCGCTGGCCGGTGCCGAGGAGATGAAGAAGATTGTTGATGCTCTGCTGATTATCAACAATGAAAATATCATATCGCTATATAAGGATTTCAATTTCTTCAATGCCTTCAGCAAGGCCGACGATACTCTGGCCAACGCAGCGCGCTCCATATCGGAAATTATATCCGACCCGCTCTATGTGAATGTGGATTTCCAGGATGTCAGAACCACTCTCAAGGATTCCGGCTCGGCGATTATCGCCACAGCTGTGGGTGAAGGTGAGAACCGCATTACTCAGGCTATTCAGAATGCCCTGCACTCACCGCTGCTAAAGCTCAACGACATAATGACTTCCAAGAGACTTCTCTTCAAGTTCATGTGCTGGAAAGACAGCGATAACCCCATCAGAGCCGAAGAGATTGCAGAAATCACCAACTTCACTTCCAAACTGCCGCAAAGCATCGATGTGAAGTGGGGTATCGGAGATGACCCCTCACTCGGCGATAAGGTGAAGATTACACTTCTCGCTTCAGGTTTCGATGTGACAATCTCATCTGACGACAAGGAGCAGATAATCATTAAGGATTCCGGCTCTGACAAGAAGCAGACCAGCGATGAGGAACGCAAGGAGCAGGAGAAGATAGCCGAAGTATATGGCAAGGAGAAGATGAAGGAAAACGAACGCGAAGCCGCCAGACTGAAATATGCGGTGCTGAAACCTTCGCAGTTCGATGACCATGAGGCAATCGCACTCTTCGAACGCACCCCGACATTCAATCGTCCGCAGCAGGTGCGCGAAGCACTGCGTAAACTCGCCGAGAATCCGGCCGGTATCGCTACACCTAAAGTTAACCAGTCTCAAAACCAGTCGGCTAAAGCCGGCATGGATCCGGGGCAAATCACATTCAACTAAAAAAGATTGATAAAAATAGGGGAGTCATTCACACCCCGCAGTGAAAAGATGGAACAGGCATATCCGATGGTTGCGAAGACCTTTCAAGGTCTTGAGGAGGTGCTCAGCGAAGAACTGATCAACCTCGGTGCAAAAAATGTGCAGACAGGTCGCCGAATGGTAAGCTTCGAGGGAGACCTCGAAATTATGTACAAAGCTAATCTATGCTGCCGCACAGCTCTCAGAATCCTCAAGCCTATTGAGAAGTTCACAGCTCACAACCCCGAGCAGCTTTACGACATCGTGCGCGAAATAGACTGGAGCAAGTATATGACTCCGAAGAATACTTTCGCCATCGACACCACCGTGAATAGCGGTGATTTCCCGCACTCCCAGTTTGTGACTTATCGCGTGAAAGATGCGATAGTAGACCATTTCAGAGACTTGGAGGGTGAGAGGCCTTCGATATCGGTGGCCAATCCCGACCTGATGCTCAATGTGCACATTGATGACTGCCGTGTGACTATCTCTCTCGACTCTTCGGGCGAACCTCTCTCGAAACGCGGTTATCGCGATGAGTCTACACCGGCTCCAATCAATGAAGCTCTCGCGGCCGGTATCATCATGATGACAGGCTGGCGCGGCGACTGCGATTTCGCTGACCCTATGTGCGGCTCCGGTACTTTTCTGATTGAGGCGGCGCTGATCGCCGGTAATATCAATCCAGGTATCTATCGCAAAGGTTTCGCTTTTGAGAAATGGCCCGATTTCGATGCCGATCTTTTCGAAGAACTTTACAATGATGATTCGGCCGAAAGGGATTTCGCTTACAAAATCTATGGTGGTGACATAGACCCGGAAGCAGTGCGCACAGCTCGCCATAATATAAAATCAGCTCAGGTCGAGGATATGATCGAACTGGAATGCAAGCCTCTGGCAGACTGGACCGATAATTCCGCAGAAGGTGTGATGGTCATGAATCCCCCCTACGGCAAGCGCCTGAAACCGGAAGATATCGAAGCTCTGTACAAGGGTATCGGAAAGACCCTGAAGAGTGAATTCGCAGGCTGGCACGCATGGATCATAGGTCTCAACACCGAGGATTTCGATAATATCGGCTTGAAACCTTCACAGAAAATCCCCTTGCTCAACGGCAGCCTGGAATGCACACTGCGCGAGTATGTGATGTTTGACGGCAGCTATGATAATTTCCGTGCCGGCGGAGGACGTGTGAAAGGATTTGATGATCGCGACCAAAATGAGCGTGGACCGCGCAAGATGAAAAGACTCTCTGACGATGAGTGGAAAAAGGAAACCAAGCGGTTCGGTTCACACGATCACAAACCCTCCAAAAGTTTCAAGAAAGATGATGGTGAGCGCAAGCCTTACCGAAACGACGGTGAGCGCAAGCCTTACCGAAACGATGGCGAGCGCAAGCCTTACCGAAACGATGGCGAGCGCAAGCCTTACCGAAACGACGGTGAGCGCAAGCCATACCGCAACGACGGTGAACGCAAGCCTTACCGAAACGACGGTGAGCGCAAGCCTTTCAAAAACGACCGCAACCCGAAATTCAGGGAATTTGAAGACCGCAAACCGCGAATTGATGCTTCAAAAACAGTAGTTATCAATCCGGTATATTATCGTAAGCGCAAACAGAAGCCGGAAGAGGAATGACACTTCGCCAAACCATGGGGCGCCAAGGAATTACTTTAGCGGTAATTGTGGCGCTGGCTTTATGGGTGATTGCCTTGATAGTGCCGGCAGTTGCCGCACCGGTATCCGACTTCGGAATATGCCTGCCTTCGCCCAATCTATGGCTCATTTCGCCGGAGTGGGGCACAGCGGTCAATTTTGTGATACTGGGCGGCGCCACAACTTTGCTATGGTGGCTCAACAAGGAATACTCCTTTGTGCCAGGTTCAGACACGGTGCTTACCGGCATGTTTCTGCTGTTGGCATCTACCAATCGCTGGATTACAGGCCCTCTAACCGCCTCCACGGTAATGGTCCTGGCAAACTTGATATGCCTCGCCATTCTATTCGGCTGTTACCGAAAACCGAATGCTTCGCAGGAACTATTCGTAATCGCCACTATAATGGGGATTGGCTCGATGTTCCAATATGCCTTCATATTCATGATACCGGTTTATATAGTCGGTGCCATCATGATGAAATGCCTTGGAGCAAAGAGTCTCACCGGATTCCTGATGGGTCTTGTGGCGCCATATTGGGTCGCTGCCGGACTCGGTCTGATTCCACTTGAGAATTTCCGACTGCCCCACATATCACCCTTTGTGATGGGGCGCGATAATGATTTCTCGATATTCGCCGGACTTGTCGCTGTGGGGTTATGCGGAGTATTGACCATATTGTTGGCTCTCAATAATATGGTGAAACTATATGCCGGAAACACACGCAGACGCCTCAACAATAATATTCTGAATCTGCTTGGTCTGGTCACTATAGCCTGCATTATAACGGATTATCACAACATGACAGCCTATCTGGCCACTCTCTACATGATTTTTGCTGTGCAGATAGCCAACTTGTTTGCGCTGCATGATATACGCCGCGGGTGGATATGGTTGCTATCTCTGAGTGCTGTTTATGTGGCCGGATTTGTGGTTATGACATTTAATGTGTAAAGATGAAAATCGTAGCCGACGACAATATACCCTTTCTGCGCGGCAGACTCGAACCTATAGCCGAGGTTGTATATGCCGACCAGTTTGGTTTTACTCCCGAACTGGTGCGCGATGCCGATGCGCTGATTATCCGCACACGCACACGCTGTGATGTCGAACTTCTCAAGGATTCCAATGTGCAACTTGTGGCGACTGCCACGATAGGCACAGATCAGATAGATATGGATTGGTGCAAAGCCGCAGGCATTACGGTGCGCAATGCGCCGGGTTGCAATGCGCCGGGTGTGGCGCAGTATGTGTGGAGTTCGCTGCTCAGATGCGGATTCGACCCGAAAAAGGATACTCTCGGAATTGTAGGCTGCGGCAATGTCGGAAGTGTGGTGCGCGAATGGGCTGAACGGCTCGGTGCTAAAGTTCTGGTAAATGATCCTCCCAAAGCCGAAAGGGGAGAGGGTGATGAATGCTATCGCGACTTGGACACACTGCTTCGGGAGTGTGATGCAGTGACCCTCCACACCCCTCTTATCAAAAGCGGAAATCACCCGACTTACCATCTGATAGGGGAGAGGGAACTGGCACTCATCGGCGATGGGAAACTCATTGTAAATGCAGCCCGCGGTCCGGTGGTCAAAGGTGACGCACTTCTCAGGGAACTGCAAAGCGGCAGACTGCGTGCTGTGGTGGATACCTGGGAAGGTGAACCGATTATTGACACCGCACTTCTCGAGCTGGTGGAATACGGCACTTTTCACATAGCCGGCTATTCACACGAAGGTAAACAGCGAGCCACACGCATGGTGCTTGAAGCTGTAGAAGATAAATTCGGTGTAAATGTAGATAAAAGCGGCCTGCAGGGAGCTTATACGGGTAACCCCGGGCTAACTGCCGGGCGCATACTGGATTCATACGATCCCGCCGCAGACAGCGAGGCTCTGAAAAATGCACCGCAGGCATTTGACACACTGCGCCGGAATTATAATTTCCGCCACGAGGCATAGCAGTATCCGAATATGGCAAAAAAGAAATATTATGTGGTGTGGGTGGGACGCAAACCCGGTGTCTATGATGATGCCGGCGATGCACTCGAGCAGGTGGAAGATTACCCCGGCGCGAAGATAAAGGCATACGCTACCTCAGCCGAGGCCACTATGGCTTACCGACAATCTGCAGCACGAACCGAAGACCGTGAACTCGGTGCTCTGCTCCTGAATGCCCAGCGCAAGAACATGCCCGAGGGGTCAAAACCGGACTATATGTCGATTCCGGAAATAGATCTCAATGGGTGGGCGGTAGATGCCGCATGCTCCGGAAATCCGGGGGTGATGGAATATCGCGGTGTGGAACTGATGACCGGACGGGAATTATTCAGAGTGGGCCCTTTTGAACAATCCACCAACAATATCGGGGAGTTTCTCGCGATAGTTCATGCACTGTCGCTTATGTATTCACGCGGTGAGCGACACACCATATATTCCGACTCTGTGACCGGCATGGCTTGGACACGCAATAAGAAGGTCAAGACCCAGTTGGAGCGCAACGCCAAGACCGAAAATAGTTTCAAGCTTATGGAGCGCGCGTTAGGCTGGCTCAATACGCACACCTACGATGTGAAGATCCGCAAGTGGGACACTGACCGCTGGGGTGAGATTCCGGCTGATTTCGGACGCAAGAAATGATTGCCGCCGACAAAGAACTTCTGAGAGCAACCCTGAAAAGCTGCGGAGCTGCCGCAGTTGGGTTCGCTCCTGCGGATTGCGAACCGGAAGAATACAGTAACCTGCGCAAACAGTGGATTGACTCAGGTTATAATGCCGGCATGGATTATATGGCACGCAATGAAGAACTGCGCCAAGACCCGCGTATGCTTCTCGAAGGAACCAAAACTATAATAAGCCTGGCATTTCCATATAGACTCCAAGAGCGCCCGGCCGAAGTTGATTCCGGGATTGCTTCTTACGCACTTCTTTATGATTACCATGACCGCATCCGCTCCCGTATCAGACAGGCCGGCATCGAGAGATGGCTCGGTGAGGAGCATATCGATTGGCGGATATGTGTGGATTCGGCTCCTATGGCGGAGCGCTATCGTGCCCGTGAGGCAGGGATAGGTTATATCGGGCGTAACGGTATGCTTATAGTGCCCGAAGCGGGGAGCGAAGTATTCTTAGCCGAGATTATTACCACCACGGAAATTGAACCTGACACTCCCGCATCAGGTGACTGCGGTAATTGCGGCGCGTGCCTGAAGGCATGTCCCGCCGGGGCGCTTCACCCTGACGGAACTATCGACTGCAACCGATGCATCAGCTATCTCACTATCGAACATCGCGGCCCCTGGGTCAATGATGTGCATAAGAGTGTGATGCAGTCTGCCGAGGGTATAAAAAGTATCTACGGCTGTGACCGCTGCGTGGCGGCATGTCCGCATAATCGGCTGAACGCGACAGAGATTTTTACCGATGAACCCATACACCCCGGAGTGGCCTCGCTGACGAGAGAAAAGATTCGCGAGATTAGCGAACCGGAATTCAACAAGCTGATGAAGGGAAGTGCCATGAAACGCGCTAAACTCCAAGGGTTACTCAGAAACATCGACGCCTCCGACAAATAATACAGCAGTCCAAAGCTTTAAAACTATCTGTTAACATTTATTGTGAAGATGCACCAAATGCCGTTTTAGCATAATTGCCAAATTATTAATATCTTTGCATTGCAATGGAAAAGAAGAGTCTTAAAGAGCGCCTTGCAGGGGTAAAGACCTCACGCTGGGTGCGTTTCGCTATAGTCAGTATAATTTTCATAGGCTGGGTTATCCTTATGGGTAATCTCTGGCTGATGCTTTTATGGCTTCTGCTGGCCGATATATATATCTTCCAGTTTATTCCATGGAACTGGTGGAAAAGCAAAACCGGTGCCACCCGCACAGTGATGGCATGGGTTGATGCGATAGTCTACGCCCTGGTGCTGATATATTTCATCTTTGCTTTTGTGGGCCAGCAATATGAGATTCCCTCATCGAGTCTTGAGAAATCGCTGCTTGTCGGCGACAGGCTGTGGGTCGACAAGACAGTGTATGGAGCGCGTGTGCCTCAGACACCGGTGCATTTCCCGCTGGCACAACACACCATGCCGCTGCTCGGCACAAAAAGTTATATAGACAAGCCGCAACTCGAATATCACCGTCTGCCCGGTGTCAGGAGCATAGAGCGCGGAGATATAGTGGTATTCAACTATCCTCAGGGTGATACCGTGGCTTTGGGACTCGGCACCCGAGATTACTATCAGGTAGCCTACGAACTTGAGATGCAAGGTGTGCCGGATGGTAAGGCATATATTGCTCAGCACCCCGAAATGTTTGGCGAGGTAGTGTGGCGCCCGGTGGATCGCCGCGAGAATTATGTGAAACGAGCTATCGGACTCCCCGGCGAACGACTCAGAATTTCAGGCGATACCATCTTTATCAACGGCAAGGCTATCGCCGAACCGGAAAATGTGGAGTATAACTACATAATACCGGTCAATGGTGTGATACCCGATGAGAAATGGCAGCAACTGGGAGTCAGAGCCGAGGATCACGGTCCGGCTCCGATGCGAAATGACTATGCCGGATTTTCTTTTTATGATGTT
This sequence comes from uncultured Muribaculaceae bacterium, assembly GCA_947175145.1. Taxonomy (GTDB): domain Bacteria; phylum Bacteroidota; class Bacteroidia; order Bacteroidales; family Muribaculaceae; genus Lepagella. The sequence goes on from CAMWLY010000006.1 coordinate 27,224, forward strand.
CCGCTCACCAAGGCTATGAAAGCCGAAATCGAGACCTGGCCCGAGGTTATCGGACCGCTGCAGCGCGAAAGCGAGAGCGGCATGCTCGACTTGGGCAATGTCTTCCCTCTGGGCAACAAATATGGGTGGACACGCCCCGACATGGGTGAATTTTGGATTCCGCGCCGGGGTGACACTCTGCACCTCACACTCGCGAATCTGCCGCTATATCGCCGTGCGATAGCTGTATACGAGGGTAATGATCTTCAGGTGCGCGACGGCAAAATTTATATCAACGGTGTGCAGACCGCCCACTACACCTTCAAGCTCGATTACTACTGGATGATGGGCGATAACCGCGACCGCAGCGCTGATTCGCGCTACTGGGGTTTTGTGCCCGAAGACCATATTGTGGGCAGTCCGATGTTCATAATCCTGAGTCTCGACAAGGAGCGCGGTTTGACCGATGGCAAAATCAGATGGAACCGAATCCTGAAAAATCCGAATCCCGACAAATCTGCCGGAAAATGGTAAGCCCGGTACCGGCCGGCATAAAACCCGGCTGGTGGGCCGACTTTCTGTTTGCACTGCGCACCGGCCGCAATCTGACAGAATCAATAGCCGCGGCCAACTCTCGATCGGGCCATCTCGGCAAAGAAATGGCCCGCATAGAACTCGACGGACAGAGACTCACCATACCGGTCGAGGGGGGAGCCAATGCACTGAAACGCCGCGGAGCAAATCCTCTGCTTTCAAATCATGGCAAATGGAGACGCGAGCATTTAGGGGCATGGCAGGCCATCTATGGCCGAACTCCATGGTATCCGAATATCATAGAGGCTATAGAAAATGTATATGCAAAATCCGAAAGCGAACCTATGCATCTGTGTGAGTTTAACCATAACCTGCTGCTGGTCGCACTGGAGTGGGTCGATTTATCGGCAATAGAGATTCCGGAGCGTTTACAGCCGGCAGCCGATGAAATTGCAACACTCATTAACCCGGAATTGTCAATTTTCGACGCCCTTTTCCGTTTAGGAATTACAAGCAATCTCGGATGGGGAAAATTCAAAGCACCATATATCTCATAATTATATTGGCAGTACTGACCATTGCCGCACTTCCGCTGCGCGGTGCCGAACCGGAAACGCGCGACAATCTGCAGCTTGCTGTCAGGGCTTACGAAGGGTATGAGCACTTTGTCGACGAATATGGCGACACCGTGCGCATGACCTATATCCGCAATATCACGGTTTACCCTCCGCTGAAATTCAAAAACAAGAAGGAGGAGGAATTCTACTGGCGCACGGTCAGAGATGTCAGAAAAACTCTGCCATACGCCAAACTTGCGTTCTCAGCCCTCTGCGAGACCTACGAGTATATCCAGACCATTCCCGACAAGAAACAGCGCGAGAAGCACCTCAAAACGCTTGAGAAGGATATTTTTGAACAATACAAGCCGGTGGTCAAAAAGATGACACGCAATCAAGGCAAGGTAATGCTCAAACTTATATATCGCGAAACTGACCAGACTTCGTTTCATATAGTAAAAGCTTTTCTCGGAAGTTTCCGGGCAGGATTCTGGCAGGTCTTCGGTTCATTCTTCGGCATTAATATGAAGGCCGGCTTCAAACCCGACAAAAATAAGGAGGATGCCATAATCGAAAGAGTAGCTACCCTGATCGAACAGGGCGCCTTGTAACGAGAAGATAACTGCAAACTGAAAAAATCATAACTTTGCGAAATGACAGAAAGTCACAATCCCTCTGCATTGACCCTGAATAAAGCCGAAAGACTTCGGCACCGCACTCTTGTGGAGGATTTGTTTAAAGAGGGTGAAACCTTATATGATTGGCCGCTGCGTCTCACTTGCCGAACGGTAGGAGAGGAGAAACTCGCAGCCTCATTTCGCAATGTTCCGCCGGCAGGCATAGGTGATTTGCAAATGCTGATTACTGTGCCTAAGAAGAAAATCCGCCATGCTGTGGATAGGGTGCGCCTGCGCCGCCGTATTCGCGAAGCTTACCGACTCAACCGCTTGCCACTCAAAGCGGCGGTAGCCGCCAACCCGGAAATAAGAGTGCTTGAAATGGCATTTATATATATCGGGAATCAGGAAACTGATTACGCTCTTATCGAGAAGAAGATGCGTCGGCTGCTCGCAATGCTGGCAGAGCGCGTATCCAAGATTGGCTATAGTAAATCGCTATGAAATCTAAATCAGGAGATTCGGGCCCCGGCACAATGGGTGAGAACATGTCACCTCTGCTGCGCCGACTGGTAATCGCTCCTATCAGGTTTTATCAGTTAGCCATATCTCCGATGACCCCGGCGTCATGTCGTTTTGTGCCGACCTGCAGTCAATATGCCATAGAGGCCATAGCTACCCACGGTATCGCTAAAGGCTCTATACTGACCTTGAAACGAATAGGAAGATGTAACCCATGGGGCGGCTCCGGCTATGACCCGGTGCCACCAAAAACCGAGCACAAAGATGAAGATTCTTGATATTCACACTCATCACCCGGCTCCGCAACCCTGCGGAGTGGTATCGCTGCGCCTGAAGAGCGATGAGACGCCGGAACTGATGCCCGGACAGTGTTACAGCATCGGTATACACCCCTGGGACACGACTGCAGAACCGCAACTTCAATTATGGCACAACTTAGAAAAAATCGCGGCAAACCCACAGGTTGTGGCTATCGGAGAGTCCGGTCTGGACTTGACTCCACGCGGAGGTCTGCTATTCCGGCAGATTCAGATTTTTAAGCGCCATATCGAAATTTCCGAACAACTTTCCAAACCTTTGGTGATTCACGCTGTTAAAGCTGATGAGGTACTTCTCGGATTGCACAAGGAACTGAAACCCAAACAGCCCTGGATTATCCATGGATTCAGGCGCAAGCCCACGGTGGCGACACAATTGCTGCGCTCCGGCTTCTACCTCTCGATAGGCCCGGAATTTAATCCGGAGTCTGTAAAAATGATTCCAGCCGAAAGAATTTTTGCCGAGACTGATGATTCCCCTCTATCCATAGATGCAATTATAGAGAAAATCGCTTCAGTTCGCGAGGTGGAGACTGAAACCTTGCGACAGCAGCTCAGCCATAATTTCGAAGCAATCAGAAAGTGAATTTATCGTATAGTTATTATTGAAAATATTTTGAGATGAAATTGCAAAACAAATGCCTGATGATGGCTATGGTAGCAGCCGCATTTATAATTACACCGGCTCTGGCCGAAGAACCTGAAATGCAGACACCCGACCTCACGGGAGAAACACCGGCGACTCTAAGTCTGCAGAATCCTGACGAAGATGCCGTGAAATCCGATGGTGAAGCTAACTGGTATGTCGGTATGGATTATGCAGGATTCAGCTTCGAGATACCCGCCGGAACCATGGTTGAGAAAAACAGCAAACTTCTGGCAAGATACCCCGATGGCTCATTTGGCGTATCGATGTCAAATGTTGCCAAGAGCGGTTCAAACCAGAAGATAGCCAAGCAACTCTGCACCGAGCTGGCCCGCACTCTCAAGCTCAAAGATGAAAAGGTAGAGGGAGTGAAATTCGGCAAATGCTCCGGAGCTAAGGCTACCGGTGATATGGAAGGTCAGAAAGTTACACTGCTTGTATTACCCTACGATGGTGAGGAGATGACTACTGTAATCATAGCCAATGACAACCGCACAAATTGGGTAGACCACTTACTCGAAACACTTAAGCGCTGAGAATTATCACACACAATCAGGGGAGAGGCCGGTATCATTCCGTCTCTCCCCTGATTGTATATATGGACATGATGTGCAGACTGATGAACTTCGAAATGTGAACTGATTGCGGATATGCAGTGTTTTAGTAATAAACAGGAGCGAGAATATCCTGAGAGTATTTACACTTAATGAAAAACACTATGTGCTACATAATCAGTTTTGGAGATTCCAATAAGTATCGCCTTCCATTTGTAGAGTCCGGCAACCGCGATATAGAGAAAGTTCGCGAAGATATAACCTCTTATCTTAAAGGGAAATTCCCCGGATTTGCAGGTCTCAAATATCTGGATAAGATTAAACTTGAGAAAGTCGATGACACTGCAGCGCGGGCTTATCCGGAACTCAACGCATCGTCACTCGGAAATATCGAAAAGCTGCTCGGTCGCGAGACCAAGGTAGCGGAGGCTGTCAAGAATCTTGATAGTGATGCGCCCTGGTCGAATATTAAAATATAAAAGCCGGTTAAAACACCGGCTTCTAATTCAGACCTTTTTAGCTCAGATATCAAGCACCTCGGCGATGGTATGCCAGCCGGGGCGGGCAGGCAACCACTCGGCTGCCAAGACTGCGCCAAGCGCGAAACCCTGACGCGAATTGGCCGAGTGAGTAATTTCTATCATATCGGCTTCGGAGTCCCACCTGATGGTGTGGATTCCCGGAACTTCTCCGCGTCGTTCGTGAGCGATGGGGAGATTTCCGGTGTCTACATGTCCGGCCTCATCGGGTTCCTGCCAACCTGCTATGCGGGTATTTTCCTCGATAATCTCCTCGGCGAGGGTTATGGCTGTTCCCGACGGGTGGTCGAGCTTGTGGATATGGTGCACTTCGGTCATCGAAGGGGTATATTCGGGGAACTTCGACATGATGCGTGCCAACACACGGTTGACAGCCATAAAGATATTGACTCCCACAGAGAAATTGGAAGCCCATATCATGGAGCCTTTCCCCTCCCGGCATAACTCCTGCATCTCGGGCAGGCGGTCAGTCCACCCGGTGCTTCCGCAAACCACAGGAACACCGGCTGAGAAGCATTTCAAGACATTCTCTGCTGCAGTAGCAGGTGTAGTAAACTCTATGGCCACATCGGAACTGCGGAATGCGTCAGAATCAAAATCCTCAGTATTGTCGCGGTCTATTCTACATGTGATTTCATGACCGCGCGAGAGAGCCACACTCTCAATCATGTGCCCCATTTTGCCATATCCTATCAGAGCAATCTTCATAACTTTATCTCCTTATCAATGACCGAATGCTATGTTATCGATATAGAATGTTATCCCTTCGGTACCTACAAAAGCTTCGCCACAGGTAGTTGAAGCCATCACGAGCACATGTGTCGGGGTTTCATCGGCCGAGGCCCAACCCTCTTCGATAACCGGCACAAGTTTCCCCTTGGAGTTATATGCATGATAAGCTTTGTTGCCGTTGAGCAGCCCCATCCATGATTTATAGAATGGTTTAGAGGTTATATCACCGTAATGGATAGGGAGTTCATGACCTTTGGTCAGGGGAATACTCTTATTGTATCTCTCGCGGCCGGTGCCGACACGCAGTGCGTGGATATTTCCCTTTTCATCTTCCCATCGTTTCTGGAGAAGCACATAAACTTCTGCCTGGTCACGCCCCTGAAGTGTCTTTTTGGCTCCGAGTCCGGAGGCCTTGACGCGGGTATTTACATTGGGCATATCTATCTTGTAATCAAACACAAGTGCTTTAGGGCGCTTGGTGTAAGGTATACCCATCTCCATCTTGGAATATGGTGATTTGGTAGATGATATCGGTTCGCGGATTTTGCCGAGGAAGAGTGTTCCGGTAACCATGACATCCATGTTAAGCAGACCGAGCACTTTCACATGTTCCATCTTGGTCACGAGCTTGGCCATCTTATTACCATTGACCACCGCCGGTTCGACTGTGTTTGAGCCTTTAACCACACCCGACACCTTGGCATAGACATTGCTTGAAGCCCAGGGTGATCCACCTTTGGGGGTATATGCCACATTGCCATTGATGGTCTGGGTCGGTCCGACAGCATAGAGCGTTTTCTGCTTACCGCCTATTACCGCTGATTCCTTGATATTTCTGGTGACCCATGATGAGAAATCTCCATATCTGATTTTCTCCAGTGTCAGCGAATATCCCGGGAGTGAGAAGAGTAATATTAGCGCTGCCAGAGCGCAAAAATTTTTTATCCTTTGCATAATCCACAAAGTTAATAAATATTTTTGAGAGAACGGGAAAGCATCACGCGGCCGATGCATATGGCACCGACCGCGTGTAGTTATAATTCAGAAAGAGTGCTTAGACCCCGTTCCCCAATATTTGTTAAGGCTGGGGCGGTCAAGCGTCGTGCAGATGTGTTCGCGCAGTGAAGGAGCAATGCGGTTGCATTGTGACTGAAACAAGCGGACGCAGATGCATGACGATTGGCCGAGGCGAAGGTAACTACTACCACGGACATCCGGGAAATATCACATCCAATCCTGTATTCAGGTTTTTCACTAAAGTCCCCCGATAGCCGTTATCTGTCTTCAGCAATATGACCGTCGGGTGTTTACAAATCGCTTCCACCGCTAATCCAATTGCACCCTTACTGTCATGGACATTTGCACTCGACTTAACTACAGTGAGTGGAAATCCGTTTGAATCTACGGCCAAATGCCTTTTGATACCTTTGATTTTCTTTCCTCCGTCCACACCCTTTACCGACCGGGGCAGTCCGGTACGTATGCTTTGGCTGTCTATCACCGCAGTTGTCGCATGAGCCGGTATTCCTTGCGAGACTCTTGCGATAGCACTCAATTCTTTGGTTAAAAGATCAAAATAATCCTATTGAAATCCATTTGCGGTAGAATTCATATACGGTACGCCATTTTGGAAAATCTTTAGGCAAGAGTTTCCATTGACAACCTGTTTTGATCAAGTATAACACCCCATTAAGAACCTCAATTATGTCGGCTTTTGATTTTGTCTTGAAAATTTCAGGAAATTTCCCAATAATGAAATTGCGTTGACTAAGTGTTAAGTCTGTTGTATATCCCAAGCTAAGACAATAAATTACAAAAGTTTAAAAACATATAAAATGTTTTGACCGCTGATAATTGTGTGCCGACGTATAAAATTACCTTATCATCGCATCTCTCCGGTGCTTTTTGCCTTGTTCTTCAGTCACGTAGCTACGGCTATGCTCCTTCATCACAAGACAAAAATCACTCAGAGATATGCGACCCCAGCCTTAACAAATATTGGGGAACGGGGTCTAAAGCAGAGATGCACCCTTCTCGATGGCTTTCTCATTGAGCGGAATCAGTTTATGATGGCGCTCGGGCAGGCTCTTTTTAAGACCCTTGATTACATTTTCCATCGGGAGCTTATACTGCATGGCTTTGAGCAGCGCACCCATTACAACCATGTTGTAGGCTTTGGAGTTACCAATCTCGAGGGTAGCTTCCATTGCATCGATGGGATAAATCTTGATATCCTCACGGGTGGGGCGGTTGTGGATACCGTTGGTATCGAATATCAGCGTTCCGCCGGGTTTTACTTTGGGAGCGAACTTGTCGAGACTCTGCTGATTGAGAGCCACAACGATGTCGTAGCGGTCAAGTACCGGAGATGATATTTTAGAATCGGAGAGTATCACGGTAACATTGGCGGTTCCACCGCGCTGTTCGGGTCCGTAAGAGGGCATCCAGGTGACTTCCTTATCGTCCATCAGGCCTGAGTAGGCGAGGATCTTACCCATGGAGAGCACACCCTGGCCGCCGAATCCTGCTATGATTATTTCTTCTTTCATGATATGGATTGTCTGGTGGGATTAATTGTTCTTGAGGTCACCGAGCGGATATTTGGGGAACATATTTTCTTCCATCCACTTATTGGCCTGTTCGGGAGATAGTTTCCAGCCGGAATTGCAAGTAGCCACTACTTCGACTACCGATGTGCCCTTCTTGGCGAGTGCGTTTTCGAAAGCGTGCTTGATAGCGGCTTTAGTCTTGCGCACTGCAGCCGGGGTATGCACTGCCTGACGGGTCACATAGCAGGTGCCGTCGAGAATTGCAAGCAGGTTGGTGATTTCAAGGGGGTGACCGTTGAGGTCTACACGGCGACCGTAAGGTGTAGTGGCTGTCTTCTGTCCCACAAGAGTGGTGGGAGCCATCTGACCACCGGTCATGCCATAGATGGCATTATTCACGAATATCATCACGATATTCTCACCGCGGTTGGCCGCATGAATGGATTCTGCAGTACCGATTGCCGACATATCGCCATCACCCTGATAAGTGAACACCACATTTTCAGGCCAGAGGCGGCTTGCGGCTGTAGCCACTGCCGGTGCGCGACCGTGAGCGGCCTCAATCCAGTCTACATCTATATAGTTATAGGCAAACACCGCGCAACCTACGGGTGACACACCGATGGTGCGGTCTGTGAGTCCCATTTCGGCCACAACTTCCGCCACAAGCTTATGGATAACTCCGTGGGAGCAGCCCGGGCAGTAGTGCATGTGCACCTCTTCAAGAAGCTCAGGCTTGCAGTATACCTTGTTTTCTTCTCTGATTATTTCTTCGATATTCATAATTATGGGCTGCTGAGATTACTTATTGATGATTTTCTCCTTGAGAGCGGTTACTACCTCTTCGGGGCTGGGGATAATACCACCGAGACGTCCGAAATGCTCCACAGGCAGGTTGTCATGAACCGCGAGGCGCACATCTTCAATCATCTGACCTGCGTTGAGCTCGACCACGAGCACACCTTTCTTACCCCGGGCGGCTTTATTTACAGCCTCAGTCGGGAAGGGCCAGAGTGTAATCGGGCGCACAATACCGACCTTGATACCCTCTTCGGCGGCAAGTTCGCGAGCCTTGTCGGAGATACGTGCGATTGTGCCGAAAGCGACGATGAGATAATCTGCATCCTCGACTCCGATTTCTTCCCAGCGGGTTTCATTTTTTTCGATTTCGCGATAGCGGGCCTGGAGCTGATGGTTAATAACCTCCATCTTCGAGGATTCGAGTTCCAGTGAAGTTATCACATTGCGTTTGCGGCCATCTTTGCGGCCATCGGCAGCCCAAGGGCACTGCTTGCGGATTTCCTCTTCGGTGCGACGCGGACGCTGCTCGGGGAGTTGCACTTTCTCCATCATCTGGCCTACGATACCGTCGGCAAGAATCATAACCGGATTGGTATATTTGAACATGAGGTCAAATCCGAGGCCTACGAAGTCCACCATCTCCTGCACTGTAGAGGGGGCGAGCACGATGAGGTGATAGTCGCCATGACCACCACCCTTGGTAGCCTGGAAATAGTCTGCCTGCGAGGGCTGTATGGTGCCCAGACCGGGGCCTCCGCGCATCACATTGAGTATCAGCGCCGGGAGCGATGCAGCTGCAATATAAGATATACCCTCCTGCTTGAGGCTCACGCCCGGAGATGAGGAGGAGGTCATCACGCATTTACCGGTAGCAGCTCCGCCATATACCATATTGATAGCTGCAACCTCTGATTCAGCCTGGAGCACAACCATGCCTGTGGTCTCCCAAGGCATAAGTTCTTCGAGAGTCTCGAGCACCTCAGACTGAGGTGTGATGGGGTAACCGAAGTAACCATCGCAGCCATACCGGATTGCAGCATGCGCGATCGCTTCGTTGCCCTTCATAAGCCTTATTTCTTCTTTCATGGGAATGATGTGTTTTGCTGGTTTGAAAGGTTAGGGGATTGGTTACTTTTCGATTTTGCGATATACCTCTATGCAAGCATCCGGGCATACCCATGCACATGATGCGCAACCTGTGCAGTTCTCCGGATTCGCCATGTAGGCATAATGATAACCTCGGTCATTGACCTCGTTGGGTTGCAATGAGAGAGTATCAGTCGGACATGCCACAACGCAGAGGTTGCACCCCTTGCACCTCTCGATGTTGACTACTATCGCTCCTCTTACTTTAGCCATTATTGTGTTGTTTTGGTTATAATTGTATCAGTATTAAGGTCAGAGAAATCGTGCCGGCTCGCTTTTACTGGTATTTTCGCGAGTCTAAACACAAATATAAGCTAATTTTCCGTAAGTGTATGTATAAATTTAATGTTTTACAACAATTATTTTGCCAACGGCCCTAAATAACCGCCCGCGGAGTTGCTTCGGTTGGAATTTTCCGATGCAACTCCGCGGTTTGATCGATTATACAAGTTTTCGAAGTAGCAGTTTGCCACCCGCCGGTTCTCTATCCGCGATGATCAGACGGTGAGAATTTCTTTCTCTTTTTCGGCGAAGATGGTGTCAATTTTTTTCATGTATTTATCATGAATCTTCTGCACCTGTGCTTCTGCATCTTTTTCCACATCTTCGCTAAGACCCTGCTTAATCTCCTTCTTGAGACCTTCGATTGCCTCGCGGCGGGCGTTGCGCACCGACACTTTGGCATTTTCGGCTTCAGCTTTGCTCTGCTTCACAAGCTGCTTGCGGCGATCCTCGGTCAGAGGAGGTATCGAGAGGCGTATCACTTCTCCATTGTTTTCGGGAGTGATACCCAATTCGGAGTTTATGATTGCTTTCTCTATCTCCTTGAACATGCTTTTCTCCCATGGTGTGATGGCGATTGTGCGCGCATCGGGCACTGAGACATTGGCTACATTGGATATCGGAGCCTGAGAACCGTAATAATCTACACGGATTCCATCGAGCAGACGGGCTGATGCTTTGCCGGCGCGGATGTGCGACAGGGTGTCGTCAAGATACTCCACTGCGAGCTGCATGGAGTCTTCCGCATTCTGAAGATATTCCTTTACTTCCATATTATGCTTTTTACTTCTTATATCATTGGAATGTGGCTATCGCTCTCAGTCGCAAGTCACCAGAGTGCCTACTGAATCTCCCTCGAGCGCTTTGGCCAGGTTACCCGGTATATCCATGTTGAATACATAGATCGGCATATTGTTCTCCTTGCAGAGGGCTGTGGCGGTAAGATCCATCACTTTAAGACCTCTTGCGAGCACTTCATCGTAACTTATGGAATCAAAACGTGTGGCGGAAGCATCTTTTTCCGGGTCGGCGGTATAAACACCATCTACACGTGTGCCCTTCATCATAACTTCGGCCTCAATCTCAATGGCGCGTAGCGCAGCGCCGGTGTCGGTGGTGAAGTAAGGGTTCCCTGTGCCGCACGAGATAATTGCGACTCCACCTTTTTCAAGTGTCTCGATGGCACGCCACTTCGAATATTGCTCCCCAATAGGGAACATGCCGATAGCGGTGTAGACCTGAGCCGGCTGACCTATGGCCTCAAGGGCACTGCTGAGGGCCAATGAATTTATGACCGTGGCGAGCATCCCCATCTGGTCTCCCTTTACTCTGTCGAAGCCTGATGAGGCTCCCGAGAGTCCGCGGAATATATTTCCTCCACCTATCACAATGCCGATCTGCACACCGCGATCGGTCATCTCTTTTATCTGTGCAGCATATTCGTTGAGTCGCGTTGTGTCGATGCCATGACCGGTACCGGCGGCAAGCGATTCTCCCGAAAGCTTCAAAAGTATACGATTGAATTTCATGAGTTGTGAGCGTTTGGATTCAAAGATAGGATATTTTTTTAATCCCTGCAATACAATTATGATTATCCTTGCTTGCTGCGCCCATCCTCAAGTATCTCGGCAAGCCTGCGCATTCCCTCGGTGGCTGTGGCCCTGATCACATGCACTCCCGATACCGATGAGGTGTCGGCCGGATTCGGGTCGATGTAATATACAGGCACTCCGGGGCGCACGCATTGTATCAGTCCTGCCGCAGGATATACCACAAGACTGGTACCTATAACCACAAAAATATCGGCTCTCTGCACAAGCTCAATCGCCTTTTCGATATTCGGCACCGGCTCCTGAAAGAATACTATGTGCGGACGCATGTAATCACCGTTTTTGCCTCGCGTGGCTGGAGTGGTTTCCAGATGCTCTATATCAAGGCTCTCCACATAGTCGGGGTTGGTCACGGAGCGAATCTTCATCAGTTCGCCATGCAGGTGCAACACATGTTCGGAGCCTGCGCGCTCATGCAGGTCATCGACATTTTGAGTTATGACATACACATCATAATCACGCTCCAGATCCACGAGTGCGAGATGCGCGCTATTGGGCTTTGCCTTAAGCAGATCGCGGCGGCGCTTATTGTAGAAGTCATGCACTAATTCGGGGTTGCGGCGGAAACCATCGGCAGATGCGACCTCCATCACCGGATAGTTTTCCCAGAGACCACCGGCATCGCGAAATGTAGTGATTCCCGATTCAGCCGATATGCCTGCGCCGGTCGACACGACAAGAATAGGTTTTTTCATACTCATGGGTATTTATTTACTTATCTAACATTTTTAATTGATGCTATGCGGTTGCAGTCGGAATTTAATAACTCAACCTTGCTCACTGCCTGTGACACATACAAATATATAAATAATAAGTAACACAGGCAATGCGCATCATATCAAAGAATCTTTAATAATTCGGGTATGCAGTGTCACAAATCCGGAGGATGCTGCATTATGTAAGATGACGGGCGGTCGGAGCGCGACCGACGACAGCCCGGCGATTATAAAGAACGCACTCTAATTAATAATGAAAGCAAGTGTAACCCTAAGGACTTTAACGATAGCAATTGCCGGCGTGGGTGCCGTAATTGCGCTTCATGGCTCGCGTTCGAGCATTGGAGTTCTTCAAACCGTAGTAACCGAGATTGGAGAAGTATCGGAAAAACCGGACAGCACCGAGACAACCGATTCTGTGGCGCTACCCGGATATGACGAGACAGAACTTGATGAAGTTGTGATTGTGCAACGACAGAAACTCATAAAGAGCGATGGAGCCACTCTGACCTATAATGTGTCGGAAGATCCTGATGCCGGCAGCTCGAATATCCTTGACATTCTGCGAAAAGTGCCGGGTGTGACGGTAGATGGAGAAGAAAATGTGAAGGTTAACGGCCAGTCGAGTTTTAAGATATTGATGAATGGTCGCGACGATCCGATGCTTAAAGGTGATATAAAGACCGTTTTGAAATCTATGCCGGCGGGAAGCATTCTGAAAATAGAGGTGATATCCGAACCCGGAGCCAAGTATGAGGCGGAAGGCGTCGGAGGCATTTTAAATATAGTGACAAACCGTAACACTGATTTGAGCGGCTTTATGACACAGCTTTCCGGCTGGGTCAACGGTTATCAGGCCGGCGGAAATCTTAACGGACGCGTGAAACTCGGCAAAGTCATGCTCGATGCTACGGTGACTTATAACGATGGCAAAGTGTGGCCACGACGCATGGAGTCGTATCGCAAACTTGAATATACCGGCGATTCATCTTATGACCGCCAGGAGATTGACCAGTCAGCACGCAGCGGTTGGGATTATACCGGCACCAACCTCAATATGTCTTGGGAGCCTGACTCGCTGAATCTCGTGACATTAGCCGCTACTTATGGCTATAATAGCTGGTTCACACGAGGGGAGGACACACGCACCATGATACTTCGCGACGGCGTGACAGACTGGAGTGTGCATCGCAATTTCATATATCCGGGGAAATACAATTCCGCCGGCGGGGATTTCTCCTATCAGCATAACTTCGGCCGCGATAGTCATTCGATAGTCTGTTCGTATTCTTATTATTTCGCCCGTCAACACTCTTCGGAATCGTATGAAATGGAGAATCTAATCGGTTCGGTTCCTGAATCACCCTACACTTCTACCCGGGACAAAGGCACCTACAATACACATATAGCGCAGGTGGATTACATCAATAAATTCGATGACAAGCATATGCTTGAAGCAGGAGTGAAGGCTAACATCAACGACAGCCGATCTTTAAACAGCACCTGTTACGGCATGGATTCCGAATCTGCGATCGAGGTTTCCCGCCTTGATACGCGACAGGCAAAGGATATTTATGCAGGGTATGCCTCCTATTCGGGCAGTTTCAAGAAATGGAATGTCAAGGGAGGGGTGCGCTACGAGCATACACGCATGGGATTACGATACCATCTTGCCGACCTTTCAGGTTTCACCGGCCATCTTAACGATTGGGTCCCCAACGCTGCTGTGAGTTATAATCTCAGCACCGCATCAGCTCTGCGCTTTGCCTATCAGATGCGCATTTCGCGACCGAACCTTTACCAGATGAATCCATATGTACAATCTGTCACCCCCGGACAGGTAAGCTATGGTAATCCGGATCTAAAGAGTGAGAAGGGTCATACATTTTCTTTGTCTTACAACAATTACGAGGGAGCTTTCTCCGGGGGTGCCAAGCTTACCTACCGCTACGTGGCCAATAGTCTCGAGAATATTATGTATATGAAAGATGACCTGTTGGTCTCAACCTACACCAATGGTGGAAAAGCCCACACTGCCATGCTTGATCTTAACGCATCATGGAATATTACTACCGCTCTTCAATGGAGCCTGTATGCAAGCGGTTGCTATGAATATTTCAAGTCACGTTCCGAACTTCTTAGCGCAAAAAGTTGCGGCTGGAGCACCAACATCAGTACAGATATCAGCTATTCGTTTGCCAATAATCTCCGACTCAATGTCAACGGTTCTTATTGGAGTCCATGGCGGACCATCACAAGCAAAGGCACAACCTCCGGTTACTGGTATTCAATAGGAGCGGGCAAAAGTTTCCTGAAAGATAATGCTCTGACGATTCGAGCTTATGCAGCTTCTTTTCTTCCGACCAAACGCACCAATAGCTATGTGCAGGAAGACCCGAGTGTCCGTTTTTCCTATAGGCAGATGTTCCGGCAATGGAATGTCGGGCTGAGTGTCACATTCAAGTTAGGAGGGCTGAAAACGAGCATCAAAAAGACATCGGCAGTCATGGAGAAAGAGGATATCGGCAGCGGAAGCGGAAATAAGTCAAAATAAGACTGAATATTCTTGGATACGGCCACATCTCGGGTCAGTGTGGCTTACATAAAAATTAGTTTGAATCGTTATTACAATAAATGGAAGAGAAGGAATTCCGACAACGGGTAATTCCGCTTCAACGGCTAATGTATTCATTGGCTCTGAAGTTGGGTTTGCCACCTGCAGATGCAGCTGATGCCGTTCAGGAGGCTCAGTTGAATCTTTGGCGCAGCCGTGAAAAGATTCCTGCCTCTGACCGGGAAAGCCGAGCTTACAGCATGGCAGCTGTTCGCAACGAGTGTATCCAATGGTATCGGCGACGGCGTCCGACAGAGCCGATCGAGACCGTCAACGAGACCGTTATCGGAAGCTCCCCCGGCAATGAAGCCGAAGAGCGTGATACCCGCCGATATGTAGAGAAAGCTATAGAGAAATTGCCTTCAGGACAGCGCGAAGTGATAAGGCTCAGCGGACTTGGGGGATTGGCTGCCGAAGAAATTAGTGAGGCCACAGGAATCAGCCCCGCCAATGTGAGACAACTTCTGAGCCGCGGACGACGAAAACTAAGAGACATATTTATCAAAGAAGAAACTCCTATATAATGATACCGACAGAAAGAGAAAACGAAATCAGACGATTGCTTGAGAAGTGGTATTCCGCTACGCTCAGCGCCGACGAGGAAACGCGTCTGAGACAACTTCTTCAGATGGAAGGAGAGTTGCCGGCAGACCTGGCAGCTGACCGGAATCTTCTGTCAGCACTCGATGAGGCAATACAGGAGGAGACAGAAATTCCTGAAGAATATGCGAAACGCATCAACGATGCTCTGGAACGAGAAATTGGCGTCACCCGAATGCGCACCAAATGGAAACGCCGCCGGATATGGGGAGTGGCCGCAGCTATGCTTGCACTCGTAGTAGTCTTCTCCTATCGAGTCTCGCAACCCCAGGCTCCGCAAGATAAACTCGCAAAAACCGATGACAAACTCAAAATAGAGGTTCGAATGCCCGAGAAGTCTCAGAAACTCAACAATGTGACGGCTGATGGTGAAAATAACCGCGAATCCGAAAAGAAAGCCTCTACGAAGCGACATATCACCAAAACAAAGTTACCGCAAAATGAGCCGCATGACAGTGTCGAAGAGCCATACATAAACGAACACTATCATGTAGTAACCGACCAACGCGAGGCAGAAGCATTATTAGCCTCAATATTCGGGCGCCTGGAATCACAGATAGATATCGAGTCCGATCGAGTTACAGAAATCAATAGCGAATATGAGATGGAGATGGATAAACTTACTAATCCTGTCGAGGTCTCTACAATACAGACATTATATCATGAAAATTCATAAACAGCACCCAACAATGAACAGTATATACAGAACCGGAATAAGGAAAATAGCAGTAGGAGTTCTTGCAGTACTCGCATTCATGCTTCCACTCTCGATGCAAGCCGGAGACATATTTGCCGAACTGGCATCATTTCCCGAAGTTCAAAGCACTTACATCTCGGGAAGATTCGCACACAACCGGAAGACCTGGCGTAGCACTTCGGGCCTTCATGCCATAGATCTTAGTCGGGGATTCTCTTCCCTATACACTTACCAGTGTTATTCAGAGAAATCTGTAAAAAAGGCTGAGAGCATCCTCAAGGACTATCTGAGCAAGAATCCTAATGTGGAGATGGTGATGCGCACTCTGCAATCGGGTTCGGAATATGTGGTCTATGAAAAATTTGGCACCGACGGCAAGCTCTATCAGATGCTGATATGGACCAAGGATGATCCGCAGGTATGTGAGATCGTGGTGATAGACTGGAAGGATGGTATCAAGTCAGGAAGCTCTGAAAGATATGGAGAAAACACCACATCATATCTTCCCCCTACAGATATAAATCAATTATTGCAATTTAAATGCTGCCCACTGTTATGAAAACACGACTCTACGGCAAGAGGTATAATCTTCTTATGTTGTGCATGGCAATGGCCTTTTCCACAATTTCTGCTGCCTGCACAGCCAATGACAGTATAATTGTAAATAAAAACAATACTTCACGAATCACGATAAATGGTAAGGTATATGAAGTAAGTCCCGGAACCGACATCAGCATCAACGGCGATGAGGTGGTGATTCGGGCCCAAGGAGGCAATATGATTATATCAAATAGCGGCTCATCGGTAGAAGAAACGGCTGAGCAAAAGAGAGCTCAAGAGCAGGCACGTGTGGCCCGCGAACAGGCGCGTGTGGCTCGCGAACAGGCTAATACGGTTCGTGAAAAAGCTCTAAAAGACTCCCGCGCGACCCATAAAGAAGCTCAAAAAGAGTTCCGAAAAACACAGAAGAACTCTCGGCAAGACCGGAAACATAGTAAGAATGCCGGTAACTATACTCAATCTGTGTTTGCTTCATCGTCAGCCCAATCACGAGTCTATTCTACCGAAATTAGTAAAACCATCGTATTGACTCAGAATCAAGTGCGTCTGGAGAGCGATATAAATGTCGATATTAAATATATTCGTTCGGGAGAACCATCAATTCATATAGCAGGTCAGCAGGTGGGAGTTAATTCCATCGGGGTGAGCATCGAAGGAAAAACTGTGAAACTCTATCCCCTTCAAAATGTAGACCAAAGCTTGCTTAAGGGTGTTACAATCACTGTGCGCGGTAAATCACTGACTTCCGTTTCTCTTCTGGGTGCCGGCAATTTCAGTGCCAAAGAGTTGATCGGATCCAATGTCGAGCTCAAGACGCTCGGTTCCGGTGAATTAAATGTAGATAATGTTTCGGCCTCAATCGTGCAGGCATATTGCGATTCGGCCGGCGATTTGACAATTGGCCGGATAGACTCCAACACAGCGGCTGTCAATATGATGGGAGCCGGCGATGTAAAAATCGGGAAATTTGATGGAACAGTTTTTCGCGTTCAAAGTTCAGGAGCCGGCGACTTGCAAGTGGATAATATAGTTGCCACTTCAGTAGAAGCATATCTTAACGGTGCGGGTGATGCCTCGCTGAAGAACATCAAATCCGAGGCAGTGAAGGCTTACCTCAACGGAGTGGGCGACTTGACACTGACAGGCAATTCCCACTCAGCAAACCTTTATAACAACGGCATAGGCGATATCAAAGCAAGAGGACTTAAGGCTTCGCGAGTATCGAAGTCGAACCTAGGTATGGGAGAGATTTATCAATAATTCCACCGGTTCCTCGTAGTATTCCTAATGTGAAGGATCTGCGCCGTTTTCATGCGGAGATACCTCCGATTATGTTACTGTAAGCTATGCGAATGCGGATATCGGTATTCGCTCGCGATTTTCATACCTTAAGTAAAGAGTCCCTATATTTGTTAAAGATAAGGAATGGGACTAAGTAAAGGGCCCCGGAGTGATTCCGAGACCCTTTTATTTAAATGTATGAAACATGTCCGGAAAGACCGGACAAGGCTATCGTATTAGCCGTTTACTTTCTTCATGTGAGCGATGAGGTCAAGCACCTTGTTAGAGTAACCGATCTCATTGTCATACCAGCTGATAACTTTCACGAACTTGTCGGTCAAGTAAACACCGGCGTTTGCGTCGAAGATAGAAGTGTGGGGGTCACCGAGGAAGTCGGAAGAAACCACAGCATCTTCAGTATAAGCGAGCACACCTTTGAGTTCGCCTTCAGCGGCAGCCTTCATGGCAGCGCAGATCTGCTCTTTGGTAGCGGGCTTAGCGAGGTTGCAGGTGAGGTCAACTACAGATACGTCGAGAGTGGGGACACGCATCGAGATACCGGTGAGCTTACCGTTGAGCTCAGGGATAACTTTACCAACAGCCTTGGCAGCACCTGTGCTTGAAGGAATGATGTTGGCAGAAGCTGCACGACCACCGCGCCAGTCCTTCATAGAGGGACCGTCAACAGTCTTCTGAGTAGCGGTAGTAGAGTGAACTGTAGTCATAAGACCCTCTACGATGCCGAAGTTGTCGTTGAGAACCTTGGCGAGAGGAGCAAGACAGTTAGTGGTGCAAGATGCGTTAGAAACAATCTGTGTGCCTTTAGCGTAGGTATCAGCGTTTACACCAACCACGAACATGGGGGTGTCGTCCTTGGAAGGAGCTGACATAACTACATATTTTGCACCGGCCTCGATGTGAGCCTGCGCTTTTTCTTTGGTGAGGAAAAGACCAGTGGATTCAACCACATACTCGGCACCTACCTCGCCCCATGCAATCTCCTTCGGGTCGCGGCATGCTGTAACGCGGATTTCTTTGCCGTTGACGATAAGAAGGCTCTTCTCCATATCATAGTCAACAGTACCGTCGAAGCGACCATGCATAGTGTCATACTTCAGCATGTAGGCCATGTAATCTACGGGAAGAAGGTCGTTGATTGCAACTACCTCAAGATCATCTCTCTTGGTGCTGGCACGGAACACGAAGCGACCAATTCGGCCAAATCCGTTAATACCAATCTTTGTCATTTTTTAAGTTTTTTTATTATAAGGGTTAAACTTTATTTAAGTTATAATGTTCTATCGTCTGAATAGCTCTATTAACTTAACGTTATAGACTACTCGTTATGGTAAACATTCGTGTTGTCACAGTAGATTGCAAATTTAAGAATTTTTTCGCACATTTGTATCTGCTTTAGAAAAAAATATTTGTTTGCTTCTTTCGAATTCATTAATTCTTAAAATATTTAAAGACATGGGAAAATTTATTGAGGATTTCAAAGCTTTTGCCCTCAAGGGTAATGTGATTGACATGGCTATCGGTGTTATCGTGGGTGGCGCGTTTGGCAAAATCGTGACCTCGCTTGTCAACGACATTATTATGCCTATAGTGACCCTGGCTACCGGCAATGCCCGCTTCAGTGATGCTGCCGCGGTGCTTCGCCCCGAGGAGGTGAATGCCGCCGGAGAGGTGGTGCGTGAAGCCGTGATGTTTAATTATGGCATGTTCATTCAGAATATTGTAGACTTCATCATCATAGCACTCTGCATATTTATCGCCCTGCGTTACACTGTGAAATTCATGCACAAGGAGGCTAAAGAGGAGGAGGCTCCCGCTCCCGCTCCGGAACCCACTGCCGAGGAGAAACTCCTTGTAGAAATCCGCGACCTGCTTAAAGAGCAGAAAAAATAATTTTTTCTATATCATATAGCATTAGAGAGGTGTCGAACCGCATTCGACACCTCTCTTACTTTTCACCTGATTCTTTTCGGACTGATAACCTGATTTGAGCCGGCTCTTATTCGGGAGCCTGCCAGAACCATTCATCATTTGATGTGACTACTTTCCCCCATTTATACTTGAATCCTTCAGGAACCAGCGCCACACTAACTCCCTTGGCATGACTTGTCTTTCCCTCGGGCTCGGCTTGATTGATACTGTTGCTCTCCAGAATATAGAGATTTTTAGCCATATAGTCATACAGGTAGTGCTCAGCGGTCTGCTCGAACTTGTTATTCCAGTTGGCATCGCTATTCAGAACCACCGGCAAATCATGCTGCAATCTGTAACGAACTTCCCCGGGGTGAAGCAAAAGTCCGTTTTCATCGGCTACATATCCGGCAAATGTCGGATCAACCCATATCCATTTGTTGAGCGATTTGCTCCATGCCACACATATCACATGACAATCCTGGTCGTTTTCGTAATCTTTCGACATGCAGGTGACATATCTTGCCGGAATACCTTCGGCCAGAAGTGCCTCAGCCAAACTGATGGCAAGTGCCCGGCAGTTGTATCCGCAATTATTAGCTTTCGCTTGTTGATAGGTATTTCTTAAATTTCTCGCTCCGGGTGCAAGTCCGTTACCTCCATCATGCCTGATATTATCATGAACCCAATATAGAAGATTCTTGATTTTTGAAATATCATCACCGGTTCCGGCTATGCTGTCGAGATTAAATACCTCGCGTGATAAAGTCAGCAAACTGTCAGTAGGAGCCGCGTAAGTGAATCTGATTGTTGGCTTATCCTCTCGGGAGTAAGCGGGAGATTCCTTTAATAAATCCAACTTGGACTTCACATCATCGCCGAGATTCCAGGCATACTGCATAGCTGATTTCAGTGTGTCGGCCATATTGCTCTTCAGGCCATCGAGATATGGCAGTACTACATTAGCATCTTCATAAATACACTTGCGCATCCAACCGTTGTCCTTGGCCCTCAATACTTCTGATTGCCATTTAGCCAGTCTTTCCAAATCTGATGTAAGACGCTTGTTTTTCCTGAACACATCAAGGCCGGCCTTAGGGGTAAGAAGGCTGTCTTCAACCTCAAGAAAAGCTCCATTGCCTGCGACTTTCTTCAATTTCGGACACCCGACATCTTCATATAGTTTAAGCGCAAAAATGGCACCAACACTATTGACCTCAACATCTTCGAGGTTTGGACAATTATAAAAGAAATTCGAACTTCCACAGCTTGAGATAGGGCCATTGAATACCACTTTCTTCAACTTCGGGCAATCCATGATGAAGATGCAATCGAAATGCCCTATCAATCCATCAAATACAACCTCTTCCAGATTTGGCATATTCGCAAGAAAACAGCTCGGCAGATAGTCTGCATTGCCTACCGTGACTTTTCTTATGTTATTAAAGCCATAATCTCCCAAATTTCCGATCGCACCCACATCAGGAATTATGATCTCCTCAGCATCTTTATCAAATACCAAGCTATCCGGAAATAAAGGATAACCATCGCGTATGGGCTGATTGAACAAATTCGAGGGGGCCTTAATCGTAACGCTCTCACCAAGAATTGTAGCCACTGAGGTGAGCAAAATCAGAAGAAAGGGGATAACTCGCTGCATAACATCGGTATTTTGGTTAGTGTAGCAACAAAAATAATAAAATCCCGACGTTTTCCAAACTCGGATAGCATCGGGAATCTGTATCATACCTTTTGTCGAAACATTGAGTTACTTACATGGGTTTCAGATTCAATATGCTTTCAAGCACCTGCAGTGCATCGCTCACCGACCTGACATCGCTGACTATGATTGCATGACGTCCGGGTGCCGGGTCTCTGAACTGGCATCTTTGCGGATAAGCCTGCACGTATGCCAATATTTTGCCGAATGCCGGTGATTTGTAATAGGCTTCATTGCTTTCGGACACAAAGTAAATTCTCATCAGACCCTCTTTGAGAACGATACGCTCTATTCCAAGGCGCTTGGCGGTCATTCGCAGAGGTACTACCTTAATCAGTTCATCACTGACCTGCGGTATAATGCCGAACCTGTCGGCTAAATCGCGTCGGAACTCCTCGACTTGTTCGGGGCGCTCCATAGCATCAAGCCTGCGATAGAGATTTATCCTCTCACTTTCCTGGGGGACATATTCGGGCGGTAATCTCAGCTCAAGATCGGATTCCACAGTTACATCGGCCACAAAACTTTTATCTTCGGCGGCATTATCCTCGCTGAATGTGTCGGCGAATTCCTCATTTTTCAATTCGGTCACAGCTTCGCGGAGTATCTGCTGATAAGCTTCATATCCGAGATCCGCGATAAAACCGGACTGCTCGGCGCCGAGCAGATTACCTGCTCCGCGAATATCCAGATCCTGCATGGCTATGTGTATTCCGGCTCCGAGATCGGAGAAATTTTCTATAGCCTGAAGTCTGCGTCGAGCTATGGGAGTAATCGGTTTGCCCGCCGGTACCAGCAGATAGCAGAAGGCCTTTCGGTTTGAACGCCCCACCCGACCGCGCAACTGATGAAGCTCGCTCAGTCCGAACCTGTCGGCATTGTTGACTATTATGGTATTGACATTTGGCATATCTATGCCATTTTCCACTATAGTTGTGGATAGCAACACATCATAATCATGGTTGGTGAAATCTATGATTGCCTGTTCAAGCTGTTCGGGGGGCATCTGTCCGTGAGCTGTCACTATGCGTATTGAGGGCACAAGTCTCTTGAGCTTATTTTCAAGCTCGTCAAGGTTGTCGATGCGGTTCGACACAAAGAATACCTGACCATTTCGCGACAACTCGAATTCCACAGCTTCGCGAATCACATCATCATCGAGTGTGGATACACTCGTAAGAATGGGTTGCCTATTAGCAGGCGGCGTATTGAGCGAACTTAAATCGCGCGCTCCCATAAGCGAGAACTGCAATGTGCGCGGTATAGGTGTCGCACTCATGGTCAGAGTGTCAACATTGGTCTTGAGTTGCTTGAGTTTCTCCTTGACGGCAACCCCGAATTTCTGCTCTTCATCAATTATCAGCAGTCCCAAATCCTTGAATT
>CAMWLY010000007.1 GCA_947175145.1 uncultured Muribaculaceae bacterium
CGTCCGCATTGGCAAGGCAATCAGCACGCCATGGCGCGTCCCTACCTGACTATCAATTAAATATCTGAAATCTAAAATCTGAAAAACAAGGTCAATGAAATCGGAAAATTTGGCGGGAAAGACGGCCAGAACCCTTAAGTGGAACACGCTGGATAGGGTAGCGTCGCAGATCATCTATGCGGTGGTCGGCATCGTGCTCGCCAATTTGCTGAGCAAAGAGGATTTCGGCCTTGTGGGGGCGCTCCTGGTATTTCAGGCTTTCGGCAATATCTTCGTGGACTCCGGTTTCGGCAGTGCCTTGCTGCAAAAGAAGGAACCGACTGACCGGGACTACACCACCGTGTTCTGGTTTAATATCGGAGTGAGTCTCACCATCTATCTGATACTCTTTTTCGCAGCTCCGCTGATAGCGGATATTTTCCAAGGTGACAGGCGTCTGATTCCGCTGTCAAGGGTTATGTTCCTGACATTTGTGGTCAATGCCACAGCGATGGTGCACACCACTCGCCTGATGAAAGAGATGGAGGTAAAGCAGGTAGCGATAGCCAACAGCATCGGGTTGATAGCCGGTGGTGTGGTAGGTGTGGTGATGGCGCTGCGGGGATTCGGTGCATGGGCATTGGTCTGGCAGACGCTGACCTCAAATGCCTTTAAATCCGCATGGCTTTGGATTAAAGGTCATTGGCACCCCGTGGGAGGCTTCTCGATGGATTCTCTGCGGAGTTTCTGGAGAGTCGGTGTAAGTGTCTTTTCATCGTCGGCACTCAACACATTTTTTCAGTACATATATTCCTTTGTGATAGGAGCCTTTTATTCGCTGACCAGTCTGGGTCTGTACACGCAGGCCGACAAGTGGAGCAAGATGGGGAGTGCCTCGATATCGCAGGTGCTGACCGCATCGTTTGTGCCGCTGCTATCGAAGTTTCAAGATGATTTAGCGGTGTTCAGGTCATATATTTCACGCATCAACAGATTTGCCTCTCTGATGGCATTTCCGGCACTTGTGGGATTAGCCACGATAGGCACACCGATGTTCCACACCCTGTTTGGCACAAAGTGGGACGCCGCGATTATACTGTTTCAGATACTTGCGGTTCGTGGAGTCTTCATAGTCTTGGTCTCTTTATATTCCAACTATCTGCTGGCGTTGGGTTATGGCAAGCGCCTTTTTGCGGTGGAAGTTGTGAAGGATCTGATGACTATGGCAGCCATATTGATTACCGTATGGTTCGGGAGTGTGCCGCTGCTGGTCTGGGGTCAGTTTGGCGCTTCGGCGCTGACATGGGTTATAGTTCTGGTAATGACCTCGCGAGGCACAGGAGTCAGGATACGCACCATGATAGCCGATTTGCTGCCGGCGGGATTGATTACGATAATTATGGTAATCGGCTTATGGCTGATTATGCAGATTGACCTTGCGGCATGGCTCACTCTGGTGCTTTGCGGATTACTGATAGGTGCCTTCGGACTGTCGGCTCTCAGATATATCAAGAAGCAGGTCAGACTCCGCTGATTTTTCCCTCATTGACATACCACAGGAAACCTCGCACCTCGGGGTAAGAACCTGTGGCGCGCAGCAAGCGCACATAGCGGCCGAGCTGACGGCTGTGGCGGCGGTGATTCTCCTCGTTGTAAGCACCAAACTTATAATCCACCACCTCTGCATGACCATCGGGGAAAATCATAATCCGGTCAGGGCGCAGATTTTTCATGTTTTTGCTCAGCAGGGGTCGCTCATTAATCACGCGCAGACCTGAGCCAAACCAACCATAATCCTTGACTCCGGCTAAAGCCTCAGCAAGTTCGGAATATATTTTTTCTGCGGTTTTTGAGTCAAGCCAGCCATCGAGGGCCACGCGACGCACACCCTCGCGCAAGTCGGAGTCAACACGCACATGCTGAAGCACGGCATGTTTCAGGTTACCCTCCGAGCGGGGGTCAAGATCAGGAATATCTTCGATAAGTTCCTCACCCTCCTCCTCGCTTGCCACTTCCACCACGGCAGGCAGATCATCGAGCTGGAATTTCAGTTTTTCGGCAGTGGGCATGAAAGACTTATACTCGCGAAGGGGGATTGAGACCTCGCGTGCCGAATCCGGTTTGCGCAGCGAAGCCGGGTCCGGAGCCGGTGTGCCGATCGAGATGGTAAACTCTCCGCTGTCGGGGCATGGCTCGCTGATATCGAGCATATCGAGATGAAGTCGCAGAGGGTCATCGCTCGCTATCCCGGAATTTTCTATGTAGTCATCGAAACCGGCGAGGTAATCTGCAAAAGTCAGGTATCCGCCATCGGTCTTTTTATGGGCCGGCATTTTGCAGAAGAGATAGAGTTCCTGCGAAGCGCGGGTCAGCGCGACGTAGGCATTGTTGAGCCGATCCATCTTTACGTCATCGAAATACTGATTGAGCAGAGGCTCATGGGGAGTTCCCATCATCGCGCTATCAGTAAACACCGGCATATAGGGGGGCATGGCTTCGGCGAATTTCCCGGGCATCTGAGGTTTGACCCAGCGCCATTCACGTTTGAAGGCGGTAACCTTATCAGTGAAATCCCAGTTGGTCGAGGGAACAATCACACAGCTGCATTCGAGACCTTTAGCCTTATGCACGGTCATGACCTGCACGGCATCCGTGCCCTCGGGAGAGGCTATGGCCGCAGTACGCGAACGGCGGCTCCACCAGTCGAGAAAAGACCGGATATCGGTGGGGTGTGACTCCGAATATTCAAGAACAAGATCTTGAAAAGCCGCTATATATATGGCATCGCGTCGACGCAGATCCTCGCTCAGAAACTCCGCTACTACGGCCTCTACAATCGAGGGGAGTGCCAGAGACTGCATGGAGTTGAGCATGGCGACAACCTTGGCCGAGCCCGGCTTCACATCGATAAACTCATCGAGAAGTTCGGCGATACTCTTATCCTGACGCGGCATGGCGTAAAAGAGGAAATCGGTGCTTATTTCATTCCAGGCTCCAACTTTGCCCGAATGTTTTTTGGCTGTATCCTCAGTATCGGAATCATCTGCCGGGGCATCGGGGTCATTAACCTTTACATCAAGTCCGCGCGCTATATTTTCGAGTACTCCGGTGATGAGCTGCACACTCATGGAGTTAGCCACCAACAGGGATTGCTCGCTCACGAAGCGAATTTCAGTGCGATGGTCGGCATCGTCGGCATTTTCTGCGCGCAGGCGCATGGTCTCGCGGTTCCAGTCCACAAAATTGCGGATCACATCCTTACCTTCCTGATTGCTCAGCACCAGAACCATGATTTCATTTTGACGGTAGCCGCGCCGGCAAAGGGAATCCACAAGAGGCGCCACGCCCGCAGTGCCGGGCAGCGGTGAGAAGCGCGCTTCGATATAACCGGCATTTCCGGATTCGATTTCTTGCGTTATATCTTCCGGACTGCGCGGGGGAAGCGATTGAACCACATTGGAATATATATGGTCAAACGCTACATTCTGTTCGCGATTCAGCGATTTGGCAGTGTTGTGCAGTTCGGTGGCGAGGTATTCGAACAGTGTGTTGTTGAACTGCACTATGCGGCGCCGTGAGCGCCAGTTAGTGTTTTCCGAAGGGTCGTTGCCGAGAAGTCCGATGCGTCCGGAGAACGCCTTGTCGTTGGGAACAATAGTGGTGATGAGCGAAGGTTCGGCATTGCGGAAACGGTAGATGCTCTGTTTGGCATCACCGATTATCAGGCTGCCATGTCCATAGCCTACTGAGTTGGTAAGCAGAGGTTTGAGGTTGCGCCACTGCATTTTTGAAGTATCCTGAAACTCATCTATGAGGAAATGCTCGAGAGTGGTTCCGAGGCGTTCGTAGACGAAAGGTGTATCCGAATCATCTATAATTTGGCTCAGTATGTGTGAAGTCTCGCCAAGTTCGATGGCATTGGACTCCGCGAGGTATTCGCTCCGCTTCGCCTTAACAATCTCAAGCAGCGCGAGATAGGGGAGGTTGGTGCGGTACAGCTGCCATGTAAGGCGCTCGGGATCATTGATAAAATCTTGGAATGCCGCCGCTTTAGAATTGAAGTCTTCGGCAAGCGCATCGAGTTCGTCGGGATTTACAACCGCTGCCACAGCTTTTTCCACCTTGGCATCCTTATGCAGCAGGGAGGGGTCATAATTATCGGGCACAAGATTATAGAAATCACGGCGCGCGGCGCGCCGCCACTGTGTCACCAGGGTATTCAGGTCTTTATTCCCGCACTTCACTCTGGAGGGTGTGTACCACTCCGCCGGAAGGAGAGCCAATAGATCCGCACCGGACTTATAAACCGCATCGCCGAGCATCTTCTCCTTTTCGGAAAACTCGCGCTCATAATATTCGAAAATCTCGCGCAGGTCATGCGGTGAATTGAAATAATCCTCTACTTCGGTGCGAATCTCCTTATACGCCTCATTGTCAAGCTTCTCTATAGACTTGACAAACCGGGTATAGGCGGATACGCTATTATATGACGAAGTGTCGAGAGACTTATCGAAAATATCCCAGCCGGTATTTCCGGCTGACTTCATAAGGTGGTCAATCCAGAATCTGATGTCGGAGCGGAATACCGGTTTCCCCTTATCATTGAGGGTAGGGTGATCTATTTCATCGAGAGTTCCGTCTACACTGAGTTGCGACACATATTCATTGTCGAGTTCCACTTGGTAACCGTCATTGAGGTCGGATTCGTAAGCGAAAGTGCGGAGCACCAGCTGGAAGAATGAATCGATAGTGGAAACCTTGAAATCGGAATAGCGTTCGAGAAGCACGGCAAGGCCGGTTCGGGCCGTCAAAGCTATTTTGCCGGGACCCTCATGAAGTTCCTCGACAAACTCCTGCATATAAGCCGGAGATTTTATATAGGTGGAGCCATCGGCGCGTGTGGCATAGACCGGCGCTGAGGAGCCGAGGGCATCGAGAGCCGCAACGATACGCATCTGCATCTCGTTGGTGGCCTTATTGGTAAAAGTCACAGCGAGAATATGCCGGGCAGAATCCGCGAGTTCGGCGGAATTGCGCAGGCGCACCTTGCCATCATCATCGGTGATGGTCAGGAAGTGGCGCAGATAGTGACGCGCCAAAGCGTAGGTCTTGCCTGAACCGGCAGAAGCACTGTGAAGTGACAGCATGTCAGAGAGATTTTAATATGGCGAGCACCTTGTCGGGGATATTGCCCTGAATAAGAATCTCGCCGTCGCGTGCGGAGCCCCCCACACCGAGGCGGCGCTTGAGCTCGGAGGCGATTTTCTGCAGCGTCTCATCATCGCAATCGAAACCATAGGCGATAGTCGCGGTTTTGCCACCGCGTCCTTTCTTCTCTACCGACACATGCACCTTTCTCTTATCGAACAGGGGGGTGGGTTTGGAAGTGGCGGGGGCAGAGTCCGCAGTCCCGGTATCGGGTGTGTCACCGGCGGGCAGATCCTGTCTAAGGCCGGCGAGAGCATCTTTCCAATCCATAGAGATCAGAATTTAACATCATTGACAGTAGCGGGGCGATCTACCAGATTGCCCTGAGCATCATATACAAATATCGCCGGCAGGGTGGATACGTTATAGTCCACCAGCGCAGTTGAGGAGGTGCCGTTGGGATCTATTACCGTAATCCAGGGGAGATTGGCGGCAGCCTCTCTCCACTCATATTGACCCTGGTCGAAGCTCACCTGGAATACTTCGGCGCCGCGCCTGCGAAGCATATCGATGCTGCGATTGAATGCAGGCGATTCCTGCTCATTCATCAGCGAGAACACCAGGAGCACCGGTTTCCCTTTTCCCACGACCTCCGACAGACTTCTGGTGCGACCGGTTTCATCGGGCAGAGAAATGTCGAGCATGGAAATCTCTTTGGCCTCTACGACGCGCCTTTTGCCGGTGATATTGTTGCGGTTGCGCAGGGCATCGAGCGATACCTGACGCACCATTTTGCCATGCGGGTCATCGGGGCGAAATTGCTCGAACTGGGTAGCCACGGCGGCAAAATATTTGGTATCGGCCGGATCTTTGGCATCATAGAGCGGTTTGCCGTCGAAATATTTGGTGAGAATGTAGTAGGCGACAATCGAGCCGCGGGAATCCTTGATATACTTGGTGTAAACGTCGCGTTTGAAATTGGCTTTTGCGACGGAATCCGGCTGCTGCAGATGAAGTAAATCCTGTTCGAAAGCTGCAAGATTGCGCGCATTGTCGGAGCCGGCGAGAGTAAAGTCGGAACCGAAATTCCTGATGTCGGACGTAACGCTAACCGATTCCACTGAATCTATGGGGAAATAGATATAGCGGTCATCGAGCACGAGTCGATATATTTCCGGCGAAGCCGGTGCGGGAGCGCGGAAAGTAAACTTGCCTGAATCCGAGAGACGTGTGGAATCAATCGGAATCCATCGGCCATGGAAATCAGACTTTTCAAGCAGGAGAGGCTCTCCGGAGCCTCCCTCAATTTCGCCCGACACTTTGAAGCCGGGTTCGGAGCATGCGGCAAGCATCAGCAGCCCGGCTCCGACAGCGGTTAAAAACACTTTGCTCATGTTGCAAAATTACTAAAATTGCGGTGTAAACGCAAGTATATGGAAGAGCCGGAGCAAGGTCACCGGAAACAGGCGAAATATCAGGAAAAACCAAATCGGGCGCACTATTGCGCAAGTTAATAAAATGTTGTAAATTTGTCGGAATTACGGCCTTGGGTGTGCGGCATTTCCGGCACACGGGTCGTAAGTCGACACTCCGATTGTGTGGATTTGCAATCAGGAGTGAGTTTATACGCTTATAACACAAAGAGATACAATAACAAGAGATGAATCCAATTAAAAAAACCATCGCTCTGCCCGACGGTCGCGAGATTACTATCGAGACAGGCAAACTTGCCAAGCAGGCCGATGGAGCGGTTGAAGTGCGCATGGGCAATACGATGCTCCTTGCCACTGTATGCTCGGCTAAGGAAGCCGGCGAGGGTGTAGACTTCATGCCCCTCACAGTAGAATACAAAGAGAAATATGCATCTATCGGTCGTTATCCCGGTGGGTTTCAGAAACGTGAAGGCCGCGCCAGCGACTATGAAATTCTGACCTCACGTCTGGTGGATCGTGTGTTGCGTCCTCTTTTCCCCGATGATTATCATGCCGACACTTTTGTAAATGTCACATTATATTCGGCTGATGCCGATGATGCACCTGATGCACTTGCCGGCATAGCAGCTTCAGCAGCACTGGCATGTTCGGATATACCGTTTAACGGTCCTATCTCCGAGGTGCGTGTGGCTCGTGTAGATGGCGAATGGGTAATCAACCCCACATTCGCACAGATTGAGAAAGCCGACATAGAGCTGATGGTCGGTGCCACCTACGACAATATCATGATGGTCGAAGGTGAGATGGACGAGGTTTCCGAGGCGGAACTTCTCGAGGCCCTCAAGGTGGCTCATGCTGAAATCAAGAAGCATTGCGAAGCACAGCTTGAGCTCATGAAGGAGGCAGGCTATGAGAATAAGCGCACATATTGCCATGAAATCAACGATGATGAACTTCGCGCCGATGTAAAAGCGAAATGCTATGACAAGGCATACGCAATCGCACGCACCGGCACTGCAGACAAGCATTGGCGTGCCGAGGAGTTTGGCAAGATTCGCGATGAATATATCGAATCGCTCCCCGAGATGACCGAGGAGCAGCTCGAGAAATACACTCCCGAGCAGCGTCTGGCTATGGTGAAGCGTTACTATCACGATGTGGAGAAGGAGGCTATGCGCCGCTGTGTGCTCGATGAGGGTATACGTCTCGACGGCCGCAAGACTACCGAGATCCGCCCCATATGGTGCGAGGTGGACTACCTGCCGGGTCCTCACGGTGCAGCAGTGTTTACACGCGGTGAAACACAGGCTCTCGTGACCACCACTCTCGGCACAACTCTCGATGAGAAGATAGTCGATGATGTGCTTAACCAGAGCAAAGAGCGTTTTCTGCTTCATTACAACTTCCCTCCCTTCAGCACAGGTGAGGCAAGACCTCAGAGAGGTGTGGGCCGGCGCGAGATAGGTCATGGTAATCTGGCACATCGTGCATTGAAGCGCATGTTCCCCGAAGGCTTCCCTTACACATGCCGTATAGTATCGGATATTCTCGAGTCCAACGGTTCATCATCGATGGCCACCGTATGCGGCGGCACACTTTCGCTGCTTGATGCCGGTGTGAAGATGAAGCGTCCGGTGGCCGGTGTGGCTATGGGCCTTATATCTGATCCCGGAGCTGTGAAGTGGGCGGTTCTTTCTGATATACTCGGTGACGAGGACCACCTCGGCGACATGGACTTCAAGGTGACAGGTACCACCAAGGGCATCACCGCCACTCAGATGGATATCAAGTGCGATGGTCTGAGCTATGAGATTCTTGCCAAGGCTCTCGATCAGGCGCGCGACGGCCGTCTGCATATCCTCAATATCATCAATGAGACAATACCTGAGGCTCGTGAAGACTATAAACCTCACGTGCCGCGTCTGGTAACCATCGAGATTCCCAAAGATATGATCGGTGCTGTAATCGGTCCGCAGGGTAAGGTGATTCAGGGTATTCAGGAAGAGACCGGCACTCACATCTCAATCGAAGAAGATGAAGAGCGCGGCATAGGCATCGTGGAAATCGCTTCTGCCGACAAGGAGAGCATCGATGCCGCACTTGCCAAAATCAAGGCAATCGTGGCTATCCCCGAGGAGGGAGAGGTTTACGAAGGCACTGTTCGCTCGATACTCGACTTCGGTGCATTTGTCGAGTTTATGCCCGGCAAAGATGGTCTGCTTCATATCAGCGAAATTTCCTGGGATCGTCTTGACTCTATGGAGGCAAGCGGCCTGAAGGAGGGTGATAAGCTGCAGGTCAAGCTTATCGAAATCGACAAGAAGACCGGTAAATATCGCCTGTCGACCCGAGTGCTTACTCCCAAACCCGAGGGATATGTGGAGCGTGAGCAGCGTCCGCGCGGTGACCGTGGCCCGAGACCCCGCAGAGAGGGAGATCGCGGACCTCGTCGCGACGGAGATCGCGGCCCGCGCCGTGATGGTGACCGCGGCCCGCGTCGTGAGTTCCATAAGAAGCAGGAGGATTAAACAGATGGACTCCGCGCTTAAGGCGAAGATAGCGGATTGTGTGGCCGAATTTCTTGAAGCTCCCGAAGCTTGGGAAGGCGCACAAATCTGCATCAACAGAGCCGAAGATAAGGTGATGCTTGCCGATGAGGAGGAGGCCGATGGTTTTGATGATTCCTGGGACATATATGATGTGATGGATTTCATAGCCATGACGCCCGAGGGCAAGTGGATTTCGGATGTAGAAAATACAGAATTATAAAAAAACAGGAGCGCGATTTCGCGCTCCTGTTTTTTATTAGGTTTTAGGTTTATCAATCACGGCTTCCACCGAATATACGGAGCAGGAAGAGGAAGAGGTTGATGAAATCAAGATAGAGATTCATCGCTCCGAGGGTAGCCAGCTTATCTGCCATCGAAGGTTCGATATTGGCGGCGGCAAGGCGTTTCACCTGCTGTGTGTCCCATGCGGTGAGACCCACGAAGAGAAGCACACCCACTATAGAAACAATCCATTCGAGTGTGGAGGAGTGCAAGAAGATATTGACTATCATTGCTATAATGAGTCCGAAGAGAGCCATTATAAGATAGCTGCCCATCTTGCTGAGGTCAGACTTGGTGAAGTAACCATATACTGACATGGCGCCGAATGTGCCGGCAGTGATGAAGAGAGTATAGACGATTGTGCCGAGCCGGTATACCATAAATATCGGTGCAAGCCATGCTCCCATCAAAGCTGAATATATCACAAAGCAGGTGAGCACAGTGCCTGTCGACATCTTGGTGAGTCGCGCCGGGAGAATAAATGCCATAGCAAGCATGGCAATCATCATGCCCCAGAATACCAACTTGTTTCCGAAGAAGAAAGTAAATATCGCCGGGCTGCTCGCTACACCGAGAGCGCAGAAAGCAGAGATAAGCAGGCCGATGAACATGCGCACGTAGACGCGCTTCATCACGGCATTGGTTTGGGTGGTGACTGCAGCTTCATTCTGATAGAATGGAGGAGGAGTCATGCGATTGTCATTGTAATCCATTTTATTTTGAATTATTGGAGTTGTTGAGATGATAAAGACATTACATTCTTTCGGGCATCTCTATGCCGAGAAGAGACATAGCGGCCTTGAGAGTCCGCGCTGTAATATCGGAGAGTTTGAGACGACGATGACGAATATCATCATCAGTTTCGCGCATGATCGGATAATCGTGATAGAACTGATTATATTCTTTGGCAAGGTCGTAAGCATAATTAGCTACCACTGCCGGAGAATAATTGCGTCCGGCTTCGGCCACTACATTGCGGAAGTCATCAATTTTGCGGATAAGCACAGCTTCCTTGTCATCGGGAGTGCCGGCCAGGGGCGCTTCCGGGTTATAGTCGGCGCCGGCTTTGCGGAGCACCGAGCGGATTCGGGCGTAGGTATACTGGATAAAAGGTCCTGTATTGCCATTGAAATCAATTGACTCTTTGGGATTAAAGAGCATATTCTTGCGCGGGTCTACTTTGAGCAGGAAGTATTTCAGCGCACCCAGACCCACCATGCGGGCTACTTCAGCCTTTTCGGCCTCCGACATATCCTTGAATCTGTCGGCACCGGTTTCAGCGGCGCCGGCTATCATGGTGTCGATAAGATCATCGGCATCTACCACAGTGCCTTCGCGAGATTTCATCTTACCCTCGGGAAGTTCCACCATGCCGTATGAGAAATGGGTCAGGTCTTTGCCCCACTTGAAGCCAAGGCGGTCAAGCAGCAGGGCGAGTACCTGGAAGTGATAGTTCTGCTCGTTGCCAACGACATAAATCATCTTGTCGATAGGGTAATCCTGATAGCGGAGTTTGGCGGTGCCAATATCCTGAGTCATATATACAGAGGTGCCATCGGCTCGCAGCAGAAGTTTATGGTCGAGTCCGTCGGGGGTGAGGTCAGCCCACACGGAGCCATCATCCTTGCGGTACATCTTACCCTCTTCGAGACCACCGAGCACCAGATCCTTACCTTCAAGATAGGTATCTGATTCATAGTATATTTTATCGAAATTTACTCCGAGTCGGCGGTAGGTTTCATCAAAACCTGCATACACCCAGCCATTCATCATCTCCCAGAGTTTGCGGACTTCAGGATCATTCTGTTCCCAGCGGCGCAACATCTCGCGGGCTTCAGCCATGAGAGGAGATTTCTCTTTGGCTTCATCTTCGCTGATATTCTCGGACTCCATGATAGACTTGACTTCATCTTTGAAATGCTTGTCGAAGGCTACATAGAAATCACCGATCAGATGGTCACCCTTTTTGCCGGTGGATTCGGGAGTGGCTCCATCGCCCCATTTTTGCCATGCAAGCATGGATTTGCAGATGTGAATGCCGCGGTCGTTGACGATATTGGTTTTGACCACACGGTTACCGTTGGCTTCAAGGATACAAGCCAGTGAGTAACCGAGCAGGTTATTGCGCACATGTCCCAGGTGCAGGGGTTTATTAGTGTTGGGCGAAGAATACTCCACCATCACGAGCGGTGAATCGGAAGTAGCTTTGCGGAATCCGAATTCAGGGTCGGCGGCGATTTGCTCAAGCAGGTCACGCCAATAAGTGCGGTCAATGGTCAGGTTCAGGAATCCTTTGACGGCATTGAAGCTTTTGACAGCCGGAACATTTTCGACCATCCAGGCTCCTATTTCGTTGGCGGTCGCCTCCGGAGCTTTGCGCGAGGCCTTAAGCAACGGGAAAACTACAATAGTCATGTCTCCCTCAAATTCCTTTTTGGTAGCTGAGGGGGTGAGAGTGGCGGGATCAGTGTCAACTCCGTAGAGTGCCTTTACGGCGCCGGCAGCGCCTCCGGCCAATATTTCTTCTATAGTCATAATCTTGGATATGTAATACAAAATTACAAAAAAATACCCAAACTCTTATCCAATTTTAGAGAGAGGTCGAGGCTCCGGGCATAAATTGCCGAGCCGGCCCCGGTCATTATATTGCAAAAAATAAGCCAAGTTCGAGCGAACCTGGCTTATCATGAGTAAATTCATCAATTATTTTGCGAGATCGTCGGAGGGTTTGAATTTCACAACCTTGCGAGCTGCAATAGTGATTTTCTCTTTAGTGCGCGGGTTCACACCGGGACGCTCGGGTTTCTCGACTACTGAGAATGTGCCGAAGCCGATGAGCTGAACCTTATCATCATTGGCAAGAGCCTGTTCGATTGATTCCAATGTTGCATCAAGTGCTTTCTTTGCGTCTACTTTGTTAAGAGATGCTTTTGCTGCAATTTCGTTGACGAGATCTGTCTTGTTCATAATTTTGGGAATTATATTGTAATTTTTGCTTTATTTGTCGCTTATTTATGGCACAAATATAACACTTCCGTCTAAATAAACAAATCAAACCTGCACTTTTTGTAAAAAATCACTTAAAAAAGCCTAATTCAGAGGGTAAAATCACATTTAAAGCTGTAAAATTCACCTGAATTAGGCATTTATACATAGGTTTACATCGAAACCTGTGCAACTCTACCTTCTGCCGTCGGTAAACTCAAAAGTGGTAAGCAGCGGGTAGTGGTCGGAGACTTTAAGAGTGCCTTTTATTACCGAGAGGGCTTTGAGGTCGCCACGATAGAATACCTGGTCAAGATGCACCCAGAAGGCATGCCGGTTATAAGTTATCAAAGGTCCGAAACCGGTCTCCACGTATGCGTCGCGCAAATCATCGCCGCGAAGCAGACGATATGCATATGATTCCGGAACATCATTGAAATCACCGCATATTATAAGCGGACCGTGCACCCGTTCAAGGGTATTCCGGAGAATCGCCACATCTTTTTTGCGGGTTTTGAAACCGAGACGAAGTTTCTCGCGGATACCGGTGCGCAGCATATTCCAGGATTTCTTCATGCCGGAAACTCCGGTCCGCATATCGGTCACCACATCGCGCTCTTCATCGCTAAGGCGGAAAGAGAGGAGATGCATATTGATAAGGGTGAGCAGGTGGCCGTGGAGATTGATTTTATAGAATGTGTAGCGGCGCTTGTCGTAGTCACCATCGATATATCTGTATCCCGGTTCGCGGAGCATCGGGAATTTCGAGAGCACGCGCATATCGTAAACCCCGGAAATGTAAGGGTATTTATCGTGCAGATTTTTGATTTGAGCCGGAGAAAGACCCTGGAGTTCGGTGGAATCTACGGAATTTAGTTCCTGAAGGACCACAATATCGGCATCTTGATCCAGCAGATACTGAATGCTGCGGTTCGGTTCGCCGGGTTTTGTTTTCTTCTCGAGGTCCCAGCCATGAATCATGTTCCAGCTCAGCACGGTAAAAGTTTCTGCACCCGGTGTCGGCTTTTTGGGTGAATTTAAGGGCACTGCCACTGAGACAGGTCCCCACGATACGATTATGGCCAGCACACCGAGGCACCCTCCGAGATAGCCGCGGATCAGAAACCAGATGATGGTCACCACAACAGAGGCAATCGCAAAATATGGCAGAAGAAGTGTCAGCGAACCCGGTATCGAAAATAAATCGGGGTTGAAGCGGCCTCCGTAGGCTGCGATGATGGTGAGCAGATAGAGCAGAAGTGATAGAATCAGCAAGGGTATCCTGACCACCGGCCGCAGAAAGAAAGCTAAGATCTTTGCAATCATAATTCAGCGGGAGGGTTATGAATGAAGAGTACCCTTCTTTTTCCACCAAAGAAGCATAACCAAACCAAACAGCATACCGCCCAGATGCGCGAAGTGTGCGATAGTGCCGCCACCGTTGACACCAAGAAAGAACTCAATCACGGCATATCCGATCACCATGTATTTGGCTTTGATAGGCACCGGTATGAAGAAAAGATAAAGCGGCATGTTGGGGAAGGTCATGGCAAAACCGAGCAGTAATCCGAAAATCGCACCCGATGCTCCGATAGTCACAAACTGGTTTTTCATCGAAGCGATAGCGCTTGTGAATCCGGGGTCACCGGCAGCGACGGCATTGTCTACAATTTGCGCCATGTGGTCATAGGTCAGGCCGTTGGCCTTGGCTATATAGCTGATATACTCATGACGCCAAGTTAATTCCCACACCGCTTCCTGGCATATAGCCGCTCCGATACCGCAGACCATATAGAATATAAAGAAGCGGCGCGAACCCCAGACCTGTTCGAGGATACGCCCGAACATCCAGAGGGTAAACATATTGAAAAACAGGTGGAAGATGCTTCCCTGGTCATGAAGAAACATGTAGGTTATCGGCTGCACGGGGTTGAACATCGATGCCCCTATCAGGTGCAGACCGAGATAATCGACCATTATATTGCCGAAACTGCGCACCATAACCATGGCCAGCCAGATGGCAACATTTATGATAATCAGGTTTTTGGTAACCGGCGGTATTTGACGCCACATCATTCTTATATCCAAAGCAATATGATATATTCAGTTATTATTTGATTTTGACAGGATAGTTATGTGATACCTTGAATATAACGATTAAATAGGGAATATAGTCTTAATAATACGAGGAATGGCTATTTTCTCAATTACTGAAAAAGTGTTATATTTGCCAAAACCAACCTATATATTCCTATACATCATGGAGGAAAATAAAGTTTATACGACCGACACCGGTCTGCCGGAAAATGCTTTCCGGGAATTGGCCGCTGACGAACAGTATGTGCCGGTGCTTCACCCTGCCGCCGAACAGAAGGAGGTTACTCCCTATTCAGTGGGTATGGGTCTTTTGATGGCGGTAATTTTCAGTGCCGCAGCTGCATATCTCGGCCTTAAGGTGGGTCAGGTATTTGAGGCCGCTATCCCTATAGCCATTATTGCCGTGGGACTTAGCAATGCACTCGGCAAGAAGCATGCCCTGGGGCAGAATGTGATAATCCAGTCCATAGGTTCATGCTCGGGTGTGATTGTGGCGGGCGCTATCTTCACGCTTCCGGCTCTGTTTATTCTGCAGGCCACATATCCTGATATTGTAGTCAATTTCTATCAGATATTTTTAAGTTCCCTCATGGGAGGTATTCTGGGTATTCTTTTCTTCATACCCTTCCGCAAATATTTTGTGAAGGATATGCATGGCAAATACCCGTTTCCAGAGGCTACGGCAACCACACAGGTTCTTGTGTCCGGTATCGCATCCGAACAGCAGTCAGCCGACGGCAAATCCGACGGACAGGCCAAGACACTGATAATCGCCTCTCTGATCGGCGGTATATACGACTATATAGTTGCGACTTTCGGCTGGTGGGCAGA
Organism: uncultured Muribaculaceae bacterium; assembly: GCA_947175145.1. Lineage (GTDB taxonomy): Bacteria > Bacteroidota > Bacteroidia > Bacteroidales > Muribaculaceae > Lepagella. The sequence goes on from CAMWLY010000007.1 coordinate 15,305, forward strand.
GACTGTGACCTCTACAGCTTCCGCTTGGGGTCAGACGATTGCCGACAAGGCCAAGGTTGTGCTGAGCTGCAATACCGGAGCAGCACTTCTCGGACTTGGCTATATAGTGGGCCTGAAATATGCCTTCGTAATATTCGCAGGTTCAATCTTCGTGTGGTGGATAGTAATTCCTCTGATGGGTACTTATGGTTCGGCAGAGTTTACAGCTATGACTCCGGATGCGATATTCAAGGACTATGCCCGCATGATTGGTATTGGCGGTATCGCGATGGCAGGTGTGATCGGAATTGTGAAATCATGGCCGATTATCTGCAATGCAGTCGGACTTGCCGGCCGTGAATTCAAGGGTGGGGCAGCCAAAATGCAGGAGGTTCGCTGGCAGGTGGATCTGTCGATGAAAAAAGTAGTGTTTTTCATCGTGATTGCCCTCGCCGCAGTGTTGCTCTTCTTCTGGTTCGGGGTTATCCATACATTCTGGCAGGCGCTGATCGCATGGGCGGTTGTGACAATCATAGCATTCCTCTTCACAACAGTAGCAGCCAATGCGATTGCCATAGTCGGCAGTAACCCGGTATCGGGCATGACACTCATGACACTGATTATAGCTTCGGCAATATTTGTGGGTATCGGTCTGAGCGGCACCAGCGGTATTGTGGCTTCAATGGTTATCGGTGGAGTGGTCTGCACCGCGCTCTCGATGGCCGGAGGATTTGTGACCGACCTGAAGATCGGATATTGGCTCGGCTCGACACCCAAGAAGCAGGAGACATGGAAATTCCTCGGCACTCTGGTGTCGGCAGCCACAGTTGGCGGTGTAATCATCGTGCTTAATAAGGTTTACGGCTTTACCGGCGACAATGCTCTTGTGGCTCCGCAGGCCAACGCTATGGCCAAAGTCATCGAACCTCTGATGATGGGTGGCGATACTCCCTGGATACTGTATATGGTAGGAGCGATTCTCGCGCTGATTCTCAACTGGCTGGGTGTGCCTGCACTGGCATTCTGCCTCGGTATGTTTATTCCGCTTTCGCTCAATACTCCGATGCTGGTAGGCGGTGCGGTAAGCTACTTTGTGAGTCATTCTTCAAACGATCAGAAAGTCAATGACCTGCGTCGTGACAGAGGTACCCTCATATCTTCAGGACTGATAGCCGGTGGTGCATTGTTCGGTGTATTCGCCGCGATAACCAGATTTGCAGGCTTCGAGTATACTACTCCCGGCGGTTATGAACTGACTCAGATACTGGGTTGTGTGGCATACTTGCTGCTTATCGGTTACCTGATTTGGGATTCGAAGAGAGTAAAAACCAATAGCTGAAAGTGATTAGGTTTTGCCAAAAGCAGGAAAAAACTTAATTTTGCAGCCGAAAACCAAAAGGTAACAATTACTCTAATGAAAGCATACGTTTTCCCCGGTCAGGGCGCCCAGTTTGTAGGTATGGGCAAAGACCTGTATGACAACAATCCCGAGGCTCGCGAACTATTTGAGAAGGCCAATGAAATTCTGGGTTTCAGAATCACAGACCTCATGTTCGAGGGCACTGAAGATGATCTCAAGCAGACCAAGGTGACCCAGCCGGCAATCTTCCTTCACAGTGTGTTGCTCGCCAAGAGTCTTGGTGATGAATTCAAGCCCGACATGACAGCAGGCCACAGTCTTGGAGAGTTCTCCGCTCTGGTGGCAGCCGGCGCATTGAGTTTCGAAGAGGGCCTGAAGCTTGTGTCAAAGCGTGCGCAGGCCATGCAGAAGGCATGTGAGGCACAGCCCTCGACCATGGCAGCAGTGCTTGCACTTCCCGATGAGAAAGTAGAGGAACTCTGCGCGGAAGTCGATGATATAGTAGCTCCCGCAAACTATAATTGCCCGGGTCAGGTAGTTATCTCAGGCACCATCGAGGGTATCGATGCCGCCTGCGAGAAGATGCTTGCCGCCGGTGCAAAGCGTGCCATGAAGCTCAAGGTCGGCGGTGCATTCCACAGCCCCCTCATGCAGCCCGCTCAGGAGGAACTGGCAGAAGCTATCGAGGCAGCGGAATTTAAAACTCCGCGTTGCCCGGTTTACCAGAATGTCGATGGCAAGCCGCACACTGACCCCAAGGAAATAAAGGAGAATCTCATCAAGCAGCTTACCGGCGCGGTTCGTTGGACTCAGGATGTCGAGGCCATGATAGCCGATGGCGCTGATGAATTTATAGAGCTCGGCCCCGGAAATGTATTGCAGGGTCTTGTGAAAAAGATTAACCGCACAGTCGCAACTTCAGGCAAACAATGAACATAGCGATTGTAGGCGCAAGCGGGGCCGTGGGCAGTGAATTCCTCCGTGTGCTGACGGAGCAGGAGTTCCCTGTCACCGGCCTCCGGCTTTTCGGATCGGCGCGTAGTGCCGGACAAACACGTGAGTTTCGTGGCAAGGAGTATATAATCGAAGAGTTGACTCATGATTCCGATTTCTCGGGTATAGATATTGTCTTTACCTCGGCAGGTGCCGGTGTGTCGCGCGAGTATGCCGATATCATTACCGCTCATGGAGCAGTAATGATAGATAACAGTTCGGCATTCCGCATGGATGCCGATGTGCCATTGGTTGTGCCCGAGGTTAACGCTCAAGATGCACTTGACCGCCCGCGCAATATTATAGGCAATCCCAACTGCACCACAATCCAGATGGTTGTGGCGCTCAATGCCATCGAGAAGATAAGCCATATACGCAGAGTGCATGTGGCTACTTATCAGGCTGCCAGCGGAGCCGGAGCATCCGCCATGGATGAACTGCGCATGCAGGCCGCCCAGGTTGAGAGAGGAGATCCCCCCACAGTATGCCGCTTCGCTCACCAGTTGGCTTATAATGTAATACCTCATGTCGACGTCTTCACCGACAATGGTTATACCAAGGAGGAGATGAAGATGTATAATGAGACACGCAAGATCATGCACAGCGATATCAAGGTATCGGCAACTTGTGTGCGAGTGCCGGTGATGCGGGCTCACAGTGAGGCTATCTGGGTTGAGACTGAGGAACCTGTGAGTGTGGAGCAGGCAGTAGAAGCTTTCCGCACTTCGCCCGGTATAGTGGTCGTACATGAGGATAAAGATGGCAACCCCATATATCCTATGCCTCTTGAGGTAGCTGATGCAGATCCGGTGTTTGTGGGTAGAATCCGCAAAGATCTCTGTGATGATTGCGGTTTAAGCTTCTGGGTTGTAGCCGACCAGATCAAAAAGGGAGCTGCCCTGAATGCTGTGCAGATAGCACAATATCTGATAGCCGAAAATTTTAAAAGTAAATAGCAAATTAGAAAGTAAGAGATATAATTATGGCTAAGCAAGAAGATGTGTTCAAGACCATAGTGGCTCACGCCAAGGAATATGGCTTTGTGTTCCAGTCGAGTGAGATCTACGACGGCCTCTCCGCCGTGTATGACTACGGCCAGAATGGTGTGGAACTCAAAAACAATATCAAAAGATACTGGTGGGAAGCCATGACTATGCTCCACGATAATATCGTGGGTATTGACTCGGCCATCTTCATGCACCCCACTATCTGGAAAGCATCTGGTCATGTAGATGCTTTCAATGACCCGCTGATTGATAATAAGGACTCGAAAAAGAGGTATCGTGCTGATGTGCTCATCGAAGATGAAATAGCCAAATTCGATGAAAAAATCAATAAGGAGGTGGCCAAGGCTGCCAAGCGCTTCGGAGAGTCTTTTGATGAGGAGATGTTCCGCAAGACAAATCCGCGTGTCATGGAGCATATCGCCAAGCGCGATGAGCTGCATCGCCGCTACAGTGAGGCCATGAATGCCAACGACCTCGCGGCTCTTAAGCAGGTGATACTTGATTATGAGATTGTTGATCCGATAAGCGGCACACGCAACTGGACCGATGTGCGCCAGTTCAATCTGATGTTCAAAACCGAGATGGGTTCAACCGCCGATGGTGCCATGGAGGTTTATCTGCGTCCAGAAACCGCACAGGGTATATTTGTGAACTATCTTAATGTGCAGAAAACCGGGCGTATGCGTATACCTTTCGGTATCGCGCAGATAGGTAAGGCATTCCGCAATGAGATAGTAGCACGCCAGTTTATATTCCGTATGCGTGAGTTCGAGCAGATGGAGATGCAGTTTTTTGTGCGTCCCGGTGAAGAACTCAAGTGGTTCGATTCATGGAGACAGACACGCATGCGCTGGCATAAGGCACTTGGACTTGGCGATGAGAAATACCGTTTCCATGATCATGAGAAACTCGCTCACTATGCCAATGCCGCAACCGATATCGAATTCCAGATGCCTTTCGGATTCAAGGAGGTGGAGGGTATTCACTCCCGCACCAACTTCGATTTGTCGCAGCATGAGAAATTCTCAGGCAAAAAGATACAGTACTTCGATCAGGAAATCGGAGAAAGCTATGTGCCCTACGTGATCGAGACATCAATAGGTGTTGACAGAATGTTCCTCAGCGTGCTCTGCTCATGCTATGAGGCTCAGAATCTGGAAAATGGCGAGTCGCGTGTAGTACTCCATTTCCCGGCACCGATAGCTCCGGTGAAATGTGCGGTATTGCCGCTCGTCAAGAAAGACGGCCTGCCTGAAAAGGCTCGCGAGATTCAGCATAGGCTTCGTTTCGACATGACATGCCAGTATGATGAGAAGGATTCTATCGGCAAGCGTTATCGCCGTCAGGATGCCATAGGCACACCGTATTGTGTGACTGTGGACCACCAGACACTTGAAGACAACACTGTGACACTGCGTGAGCGTGACTCTATGGAGCAGCGCCGCGTAAGCATCGATGAGCTTGAAAAGATTCTCATCGAGAACGTGAGCCTGAACTCCCTGCTCAAAAAATTACTTTGACTCTCTAATTCCTCAAGATTATGATTACAAAAATTATGAAGTTTGCAGCGGCGCTGATTTTAGCGGTATCGCTGAGCTCATGTAACTATAACAGCCTTGTCGAGAAGCAGCAGAATGTGGATCAGGCTTGGGCGCAGGTTGAAAACCAGTATCAGCGTCGCGCGGATCTGATACCCAATCTGGTGAATACTGTCAAAGGGTATTCCACTCACGAAGAGGAGACTTTGGTCAAGGTTACCGAGGCGCGTGCCAAGGCTACTTCAATCACACTCAGTGCCGATGACCTGACAGAGGAAAACCTGGCGCGTTATCAGGAAGCCCAGAATGAGCTTTCAGGTGCGCTCAAATCGCTTCTTGCTGTCACAGAGGCCTACCCAGACCTTAAGGCAAATGAAAATTTCCTGAATCTGCAGGCACAGCTTGAGGGAACCGAAAATCGCATATCGACCGAGCGAATGAGGTATACTGAAGCAGTGCGCGATTATAACACAGCTATCAAGAAATTCCCGACAACCATCTATGCAGGTTGGTTTGGATTTAAGGAGAAACCTCAGTTCAAAGCTGAAGCCGGTGCTGAGAAAGCTCCCGAAGTAAAATTCTGACATGAGGAGATTTAAAAACATATTGCTCGGAGTCGCAATAACCGGAGCTATGCTTCCGCTCGGAGGTTGCCTTAAAGGAGCCGCTGATGATTACGAAGAGTGGCGCGACCGAAACGATGAGTATATTGCGTCTATTCCGGCAGGTGAATATGAAATCGTGGTGCCCGATTGGGCGCCACGCAATTCGGTTTATATAAAGTGGCATAATGACCGCTCGCTGACAGCGAATAATATGGTTGCCATGTCTACATCAACCGTAGATATCAAATATGAGCTTGAGGATATAGAGGGTAACAATCTCGGTAATTCTTACTCAGCAAAGGATAGCGTGTATCGTTCATGCCCGAATCAGAACATTCTCGGCATGTGGATTGCTATGACTACAATGCATGTAGGAGACTCCGCGACCCTGATAATTCCCTATACCTCAGGTTACGGCAAGGAGACACGCGGTTCAATCAAACCTTATACCAATCTGATTTACCGCGTGAAGATTAAATCTATTCCGGATTTCGAAAAACCTCATAACTGATGAAGAAAACGCATATCGCCATTTGTGCGGCTGTCGGACTGGCAGGCCTTTCGATGCATGCCTACCGCCTAACCGAATTCAAAAGAGCTCCACAGGTTCCGGTCAATATACCGGCTATGCCGGATTCCACCGAGAGGGAGAATCCTTTCAAACTTGAGAGTATGCTCGATTCAAGACAGTGGCATGATGCCATGTCGCTCGGTTGGACCACAGTCACTACCGACTCCGCCGGTAATATGCGTCTCGTGACTCCCGATGACCTGCACACCCTGGATACATATTCCACCAGAATTAAGAGTGAAGGCTATGCCAAAGGAAAGCTCAGACTCTCAGCTACAGGTCGTGCATCGGTAAAGTTAGATGGTAAAACCATAATCACTAAGGCCACTTCTGATTCGACAGCTACACCATCGGAAGCTCAGATAGAATTGTTGCCCGAAAGAACATACGATGTAACCGTGAACGCTTTATCGGCGCCCTCCGATAAGTCAGCTCCCGAGTTCAGCATCGAATTCATACCCGATGAAGCATATAAAGATGTGGAGTTCGGCTCAGGTGCGGATTTGAAGAAGAGGGTGACACCATATACCACTATGCTCGGTGAGCGTGTAAACGGTGTCAGAATCAGTGACCGCGGAAAATATCTTATCACTTATTCATACGAAGTATTGTCAGCAAAGGAAACCCTGCGTCGCGCAGTGCTGAGCGAGACCGCCACAGGCAAGGTATTAAGCGAGCAGATTCCTGATAATGCTATGTGGCTGCCGGGTGAGAATGCTTTTGTAAATTCACGCAAGCGGGGAGAGGTCTATGATTTCTATAAGACTGAAATTCCCTCGATGCGTGTATCACTACTGGCGCGCAATGTTCCGGTGGCCGATGTAACTTTCTCCCCAGGAGGTAAGTACCTGTTGTATTACAAACCGGTCGAAGCGGTTAAACAGACCGGCCCGATGCACAGATACACTACACCCGATGACCGTATACCCGGAAACCGGGACCGTTCGTATCTGATGCGTTACGATCTCGAGACTCAGGTAGTCACACCTATCACCTATGGTGGCCCAAGCACTTATATAGCTTCAATAACCTCCGACGGCAAGAAGGCATTGTTGTCGACTTCAAGAAACACTCCCGATAGATTTCCATTCTATAATACCACACTTATCGAGATGAATCTCAACACTTTGAAGTGTGATACTCTGATTAGGAATATGGAGGCTTCATTTGTCGATGCAACCTATTCACCGGATGGTCGTCAGTTGTTTATAGTGGCCGGTCCGTCGGCATTCGACGGAATCGGAGCGAACTATGCTCCCGAACCGATAGCTAATGATTTCGATGGCCAGGGATATATATACGACATCGCGACCGGTAAGGCAAAAGCTGTTACCAAGGATTTCAATCCCGCAATCAAGAATGCGTCGGTCTGGAATGCTAAAGATGGTAAGATTTATTTTCTTGCGGAGGCCGGATTCTTTAAAAACATATATTCGCTCGATCCAAAGAGTGGTAAGATTACTCAACTTGATACCAAGACCCCGACAGTGCGGAGCTTTAGCATCGGAGACAATGACAGCGAATGGCTGGCATATTGCGGAGGTTCCTTTACTACAGATGGTCAAGGTTGGGTTCTGAACCTGCGCAACGGCAAGTCGCGTCTTGTGGCTGATCCTCTCGCAGAGGAGCTTGCCGATGTGGAATTTGGAGAAATGCAGCCTTGGGGTTTCACTGCTTCCGATGGATCTTTTATTGATGGCTGGATGTGTCTGCCCCCGGAATTTGATTCATCAAAGAAGTATCCCCTGATAGTTTATTACTATGGAGGTACAAGCCCGAGCAATGCATCATTCTATCATCTTTACAGCCCGCAGGTTTTTGCATCACGCGGTTATGTGGTGTATGTGCTCAATCCCAGCGGCACCACGGGGTACGGTCAGGAGTTTTCGGCGCGCCATGTTAATGCATGGGGCAAGCGCACAGCCGATGAGATAATCCGGGGCACTAAGGAATTCTGCAAGGCGCATTCTTTTGTCAATGATAAGAAGATCGGTTGTATTGGAGCGAGCTATGGCGGATTCATGACCCAATATCTGCAGACTCTCACAGATATATATGCTGCCGCAGTGTCGCATGCCGGCATCTCGGATGTCACTTCATATTGGGGAGAAGGATACTGGGGCTACAGTTACAATAGTGTGGCCGCAGCCGGAAGTTATCCATGGAATAATCCTGAATTATTTACCAAGCAGGGTTCTCTCTTCAATGCTGATAAGATTCACACCCCGCTTCTCCTGCTCCACGGCACAGTCGACACCAATGTGCCTATCGGAGAGAGTATCCAACTCTTCAATGCACTCAAGATTTTGGGCAGAGAGGTGGAGTTTGTGACCGTGCAGGATGAAAACCATGTGATTTCCGGTTTTGATAACAAACCGATATGGCAGAATACCATCATGGCCTTTTTCGCCAAGTATCTCAAAGATGATCCCAAATGGTGGGAATCACTTTATGGCAGTGAAAATTAAGAAGATGAAATCGATACGAAAAATATTTGGATATATCATGATGACCTCGGCAATTTTCGGGGTCATCTTTGCAATGAATTCATGTTCGCGGGCAGCAGAGCAAGCCGAGGTTAAGGAGGAGGCTCAGCAGATAGAGGAGGCTCATTTGTCAGGACGCGAAGCCGCCAGGTCATTTGTGAGCAGAAAGTGGAAAGACAGTATCCAGTTGCAGGAGCAGATGCTTGAAGTCGGTGTGCAGCGTTCGCGCTATGTTTCTCTCCCCAAGAGCAGAGCTGCATTTGACTCGGCATTTATATCTACAGTCAGGACAGTGCGTCCGGAGATAGCGGCAAAATTGCAGCGATATGCACATTGATTCCGATATCAGGAGTATGCTTCTTGAGGAGGCTGCCCGAATCAATCGTCCGGAATTTATAGCTTCAGACCCGGTGCAGTTTCCGCGTCGCTTCGAAGATGTGCGCGATATAGAGATTGCCGCCCTGCTCACGGCTACAATTTCTTGGGGTAAGCGGACCATGATTCTCAAGAGCGCGGACCGAATGATGTCATTGCTCGATAATCAACCCTATCAGTATATGATGGATAAGGGTTATGAGGATCTGGATTCAGATTTGAATATACATCGCACTTTTTTCGCACGCAATCTTCAATGGTATTTGCGGGGCCTTAGAGAGCTTTATTCGCGATATGGCAACCTTGATGCATTTTCCAAAAGTATCGGCGCCGGGGAAAAAGATGCTCCCGCATGGTATCTTGTGGAGCAGATGATGAAAATACTCACAGATGCAAACTCAGGAAATACCGATTCGCGTTGTCTCCCCTCAAATCTTAAGACTACAGCTCTGAAGCGGATAAACATGGCTCTGCGCTGGCTGGTTAGAGATGATGGAATTGTGGATATGGGAGTATGGACATCAATCCCGAAGAAAAAATTATATATTCCACTCGATGTGCATGTGGGTAATACAGCCCGCAATCTCGGCCTGATTACCCGCAAACAGGCCGATAGAAAGTCGGCCGAAGAAATCACAGAAGTAGCTCGTGTCATAAAACCTGATGACCCGGCGCTTCTCGATTACGCACTGTTTGGCATAGGAATCGGAGAATAATATTAAAAGGATATCAATTGAAAAGGAAAATATTTTTATCGCTGTTAATACTGGCGTTGACAAGCGTTGTGTCGCTTTCGTCAACCAATCCAAAGCGCGAATTTCGTGGTGCATGGCTGCATGTGATTGGTCAGAGTCAATGGCAGAATAAGTCGACAGAGCAAGCCAAGAAATATATCAGAGATCAATTTGATAAACTTAAAGATGCGGGTGTAAATGCAGTGATATTTCAGGTGCGCCCGACAGCAGATGCTGTTTATCAGTCGAAACTGGAACCTTGGAGTTCATGGCTGACAGGAAAGCGTGGCAAAGCTCCCTCTCCTATGTGGGACCCGATGGAATATGCTATCGAAGAAGCGCATAAAAGAGGCATGGAGTTTCACGCCTGGCTTAATCCTTATCGTGTGACCTCTACCGCCAGAGAGGTGCTTCCTGTAGAGCATATCAGTAATAAGGAGCCACATAGATTTTTCCGCTACAACGGTCAGATTCTGTTTGATCCCGCTTATCAGGAAAACCGTGATTTTATATGTGAAGTAATTGCTGATATACTTGATAGATATGATGTAGACGCAATTCATATAGACGATTACTTTTATCCCTATCCGGCAGCGGGAAAAGCTATACCCGATGACAAGAGTTACGCGAAATTCGGTGATGGTATGAATAGGGGTGACTGGCGCCGTAAGAATGTAGACAAGCTAATCGAGCAGATGCACTCTACAATCAAGGATAAAAAGCCTTGGGTGCGTTTTGGGGTGAGCCCCTTCGGTATCTGGAGAAATAAGAAATCAGATCCCAGAGGTTCGGAGAGCTCAGGTCTGCAAAATTATGATGATCTATATGCCGATGTGCTTCTTTGGGCGGAAAAAGGATGGATAGATTACCTTGTGCCGCAGCTATACTGGAATCTTGACACCAAGGCTGCGCCGAGCCGCAAGCTCGCACAGTGGTGGAACGATAATGTGAAAGGTGCCGATTTATATATCGGACAGGATGTGAAGCGCACCATGGATGTAGCTGATCCAGGAAATAAGGACCGCAATGAACTTGACACTAAGGTTAAGCTCTCGCGCAAATTGCCCAATGTGAAAGGGAATGTATGGTGGCACGGTTATTGGGTGACAGATAATTATAAGGGAGCGGCAGATTCTCTGGCCATGAAGTATCAAAGCACTTTCGCACTGCCACCTGCTTACGGTGACTTGAAAAAGACCCCCAAGTCTGTGTCAAATCTCAAGATTGTGAAGTATGAGGGTAAGGAATATCTGGAATGGACTGCACCCTCGGCATCGCATGTACCGCATGAATCAGATATAGTAAGATTCGCGGTTTATCAGTTTTTCCCGGGTGAGACCCAAGATATTAATGAGGCGGAATCCCTGGTTGCTGTTACTCCCTATAATCGCGTGCTTATTAATCCGGAACCGGGTGCTACCTACGCGGTAACAGCGCTTGACCGTATGAATCGTGAATCAAAACCGATATTCATCTACAACAAGCGATAGCTCCCGGTAGCAGGGACTTTTGTTACGCCTCGGTTACTTCAAGCTGAAGTCCGAGAGGCTGGAGCAACTTCTCGATTGTAGCCAATGATGGATTGGCATCGTTGCTTTCTATTGACTTAATGCGTCGCACACTTATGCCTGACATATCCGCCAAGGCTTGCTGGGTCAACCGCAATCCCTGGCGGCGTTTTTTTATCTCGTCTCCAATATTCATTTAATATAAATTTTAATTTGTTAACAAATATTTAAAATTCAATGCGGCTTGGCTGCAGTGTTAGGGGATATTTTTGCAGTGTTCACTTCCGGAGTCTACGGATATGGAATAACTCAGAATGTATATCACCTTATAATATCTGCATGTTATGAAAAAGTCAGTTAATCGTCGCAGCGAAAAGCTTATGAACCGTATGGGTTTGATATCTATTTATGTAATCGGACTTACCGTTATCATGCTGCAGCTTCGCAGCGTGATTTGAGCAGAATGCCAAAGCCTGCAGTTGTAAGTCAATTAAGATACAGCCGAGCCGAATTTCGCGCAGTTAGGGGAGTAGCAGAGAGTTACAATAAAATCATCTGATATATAGGAATACACACGTAGTTTAATGACTCTCTCTTGTATAAAGAGTTCGGTATCTCCGAAGAAATCTTCGGGGATATTTTTTGTGCCTTTGGGTAGTCCGAATTCACCTGCATCAAATACCGGGGTAGGAGGGCCGAGTTTGGGCATTCGTTTGATTACAATTTGTTCACGAAAATCAAGCCCCGGAGTGAGAGCAGCTTTATATGCGGCCTCCTTCATGGTCCATGCCATAATGTTACTCGTTAAGTCATCGGCATCGATCATATTGAGTTCAACGCTGTTCAGGAATCTCTCTCTCAGTCGAAGCACCTGACTGCGATCTGCTCTCTCGGCGTCTATTCCCAGACAAGCACGGCTTGAAAATTCATTGAGATTTACTTCGGGTGTGGAGGGGAGAGTAGCGACCGCCCAGAGTCCCGGGCAGTGTGTAATCGATATGCGTGAAGATTCATTGATAAGAAACGGAGCTCCTGAATTGTAATGACCTATCTCCCGATAAGCCTCTTTGCCGTTTTCGCCATATAGTTGAACAGCCATCTGTCGCCAGGTGTCCCCTTTATAGTAATCTCCTCCGGTAATCTCTTCAACTTTAATTCCCGGTGGTGTCGGGTGTCTCCAATATATGAAATCCATAACAGCTATGGTTTAAACTATCTTTACGATTCGATTCTTGAATCAGGTATGCAGACTTTGACTTTTACAATTCGATGGCGTTCCATCTGAATGACCTGACAGCGCACCGGTCCGCAGTCAAAAGTCTCCTTGACGGTCGGGAAATCACCTTTCTTCTCGAGCAGCAACCCTGCCAGTGTCTCGGCATCTCCGGTCTGGCCTAATGATTCCTCCTCAATATCCAGAACTCTGCAGAAATCAGTCAGCGGTATCTTGGCCTCAAAGATATAAGTATTTTCGTCGACCTTATGATAGAGTCGGTTTGCTTCATCATACTCATCATCGATGTCACCTACAATCTCTTCGATGATGTCTTCGAGAGTCACCAAGCCCTGGGTGCAACCATACTCATCGATTACAATAGCAATGTGCATCTTTCGCTGCCGGAAGTCTTCGAGCAAATCATCGAGCATTCTTGATTCGGGCACGAAATAAGCTTCGCGAATCATCGATTGCCAGTTGGGACGATCCTCCTTGCCGATATAAGGAAGCAGATCCTTGCTGTAAAGAATGCCTTTAATCGAATCTTCAGTGGTGTCATAAACCGGGATTCTTGAATATCCTGTTTCCAGAATTATAGCCATCACATTCTCCCATGTATCATGCACTTCAATCGCAGTAATATCGACTCTGGATATCATAACTTCGCGGGCTTCGCGCTCTCCGAAGTTGAGGATACCTTCAAGCATATCTTTATCCTCACCCTCCTTTACATCAGAGAGTTCAAGAGCTTTTTCAAGCTCATCGGTCGAAAGGTTCTCCTCTTTCTTGGTCACAACCTTATTGATAATTCCGGTTGATTTGACCATGGCTTTTGCCAGGGGAGCGGTGATAATGGAAAGCAGGCGTATTCCGGGGGTAGCGGAGCGCACCCATTTTTCGGCGTGACTGCGAGCCACAAGTTTCGGCAGTATTTCGCCAAATAATAATAGCAGGAAAGTCATAAAGACTGTCTGCACCAGAAAGTTCAGGGCTGTGGAGCGAAATTCCACCACTTGATTGATAGCCACTGTCAGCACCACAACCATAGTGATATTTACCAGGTTATTGGCTATGAGTATAGTGGCTAAAAGTCGCTCCGGATTACTAAGTAACCGCCATGCATCGCGGTCGCGGGGATCCTCGGATTCTTCAATTGTCTCCAGAGATTGTGGTGAGAGTCCGAAAAATGCAATCTCGCTGCCCGACACGAAAGCCGATATCAGCAGGCATAGAAGCACTATGACTATCATAAATCCCCAACTGCTCCAACTCGAAGGTTCTAACCAAATAATTGCGCGCTCGGTGGCCGTTGAGGTTGAACAGATTAAATTCTGGAGCCACAGTGTGGCCGGTAAAGGGTCGGTGTCCAAATCAGTTTATGTTGGTTTTCAATCACAAATTTATATCTTTTCCCCATCTTTTGCAACCCGGCTATTATAGATACTTTCCAAATATTCCCAGGCAGCATCATGTTCGTAGGGTATCTTGCCTTCGAGGATTGCCTCTTTGACCGCATCTTTAAGAACGGCGATTTCGGCTCCCGGAGGCAATCCGAATTTCTCCATTATCTCATTGCCGTTGATAGGGTTCTTCCAATTGCGAAGCCGGTCTATATCATTGATTTCCGACATGCGGTGACGCAATTTCCTGAAGCCCTCGAGCTGACGACGCACCTTGGCCGGATTTTTGGAAGTGATATCGGCTTCGGCCAGTATCATGAGGTCATCAAGATCCTCACCGGCATCGGTAATCAGCCTGCGAACTCCCGAATCAGTAACTCCGCTTTCGCCGACACTCTGCGGGCGCATGTGCAGCCCGACAAGCTTGGCCACATATTTCATCTTCTCGTTGAGCGGAAGTTTCATCTCCTTGAAAACGCGGGGAATCATCTTCTCTCCGATAAAATTATGGTTATGGAAGGTCCAACCGAGTTTGTTATCGTAGCGTTTGGTTTCTGGTTTTCCAATGTCGTGCAGCAATGCGCTCCAGCGTAACCATTCATTATCAGAAACTCCGGCCACATTGTCCACAACCTGAAGCGTATGAAGGAAATTATCTTTGTGACCTTTCCCCTCCATAATTTCAACCCCCTTTAAGGCATGTACCACCGGGAAGATTATTTCAAGCAGGCCGGTGCGGTCAAGCAGATGGAATCCGATTGAGGGTTTAGGTGACCGCATGATTTTACCCAGCTCATCGTTAATCCTCTCCTTAGTGATTATCTTGATTCTATCTTTATTGCGTTTTATCGCTTCAAATGTCTCGGGGTGAATTGTAAAATCGAGTTGAGTGGCGAATCTTATGGCGCGCATCATGCGCAGCGGATCATCGCTGAATGTTATGTCCGGATTTAGCGGGGTGCGGATTATGCCGCGGCTCAGGTCGGCTATCCCTCCAAAGGGATCCACCAATTCTCCATATCTCTCCTTATTCAGGCAGACAGCCATGGCGTTGATGGTAAAATCGCGTCGGTTCTGATCATCTTCAAGAGTGCCATCTTCCACGATAGGGTTGCGGCTTTCACGATGATAAGACTCGCGGCGCGCACCGACAAATTCCAATTCAAGATTGCCGGCTTTGACCTGGGCCGTACCATAGTTGGCATAAACGCTCAGACTCTTGCGTCTGCCTAATGCATCAGCTACCTGTTCGGCAAGTTCTATGCCGCTACCCACCGTCACAAAATCTATATCTTGCGAGGGCCTGTTCAGAAAAATGTCGCGCACATAGCCTCCGACCACGTATGCTTCGCGGCCCATGCGGTCTGCGGTTTCACCTATAAGGCGAAACACCGGCTCTTTCAAATCTTCCGTCAGGTTCATTTCTTTTGAGCTAATTACATTGATCAAGTCGCAATCCTACATTGAGCAGGCCGCTGCTTTTGGTTTCATCAGCCAGTGGTGTCAGTGTCACAGTGAATCCCGGTGATAATCTGAGTTTGTCGCGGAGTGTGATTTCATATTCGCATACTCCATACTCACGATGCTTCGACATCTCTTTAGATTCAGGCTTCAGCACTATTGTATCTTCGGCTAAGGTTCCTTTGTCATCATCATAGGTCACAACCAGAGGTAATGAGGAGAGAGTGTGTCTTGCCGGAGTGCGCAATATCAGAGTCATCTGATAGTTTTCTCCTGCTAACCCACAGGAATCATCAGGGCATGGGGTAAATTCAAGAGCATAGTCTTGGGGCCAACCGTCGTTCGGTATCTCCTCGAATTTGAGATACGCGGGTGTATCGGCAGGTATGCAACCACCGGAAATCAAAATCAGAAACAGGGTAATTCCCGCCACATACCGTGTCATGGCTGTCATTGTTCACCTTCGGCTTTTGGTTTGCGGGAATGCTGACCCCGTCGGTGCGGCCTGTCACGACGCTCTCCCTGAGCACCATTTTTAGGTCCTCTCTTATCCTGATGTTGCGATTTATCTCGCCCGGGGGCTTTCTCCTGATGCTGTACCTTATTATTATCTGCCCGATCCTGCTTCTGCTGTTTGCCTTTCTTTTTCTTGTTGCGACGCGATTTATCAAATCTTGTCAGGCTTTCCTGCTCTACCAGATCAAGTGGTTTCTTGTCAGGCACAATATCCTCTTCGCGCAGCAGACTTTCGACCTTGGTGCCTTTTGAATTAAGCTCCATTATCTCAAAAGCCCTGTCAGCAGAGATTGTCACAAGATTTGCGGGTATTCTTTTATCGGTTGAATAAGTGACAGTGCCCTCCAGAATATCAGGCTTAAACCAGTAGTAGTCGCAATCCAGAGTCTGGAGCACAGCATCTCTCGGAGGTAATTTCTTTTGGGCTTCAGCGTAAACATCGGTCTCGAAGTTGAGACAGCATTTCAGCTTGCCGCACTGCCCGGCCAGCTTCTGCGGATTCATGGAGAGATCCTGCATTCGGGCCGCTCCGGTGCTGACTGACACAAAGTGGGTCATCCAAGATGCGCAGCACAAAGGTCTGCCGCAGGTGCCGATGCCTCCGATGCGGCCGGCTTCCTGACGCGCACCGATCTGCTTCATCTCAATTCTAACCTTGAATGTATCGGCAAGAATCCTGATAAGTTTGCGGAAGTCCACTCGCCCATCGGCAATATAATAGAATATCGCTTTACCTCCATCGCCCTGATACTCCACATCTCCGATTTTCATGTTGAGCTGGAGTTCTTCGGCTATTTTGCGGGCACCGATCATGGTGTCATGTTCTCTGGAACGTGCTTGTTCGAATCTCTCGAGGTCGGCTTGAGAAGCGATGCGCAACACCTGTTTGAGTTCCACATCTTCTTTCACACCGTTTTTTCGCATCTGCAGGTGCACAAGTCGACCGGTCATGGATACACGCCCTATATCATGGCCAGGATTACCATCGACAGCCACAATATCGCCAATTTTAAGGTCGAGTCCCCTCGGATTTATATAGAAGCCTACCCTTGTATTCTTAAACGATACTTCCACCGTGTCATAATCCTGACTTCCTGAGATATTTGAAAGCCAGTTGGTAGCCATCAGATTAGCGCGGGGGTATCCTCCTTCAGAGCAATAGCGGAGCTTCAGGCGGCGTATTGCCGCCTCGCGGTCCGCCTCGTTGAGGGTGCCGGCTGCAGGCAGGTCACCGATATTTTCCGGCAACTCTATATATTTGTCATTTTTGTGGTTTTCCACCTCTATACGCCTTATTTTGCGAAGCTTACAGAGCGTGTCTCACGAATCACGGTGATTTTCACCTGACCCGGATATGTCAGCTCATCTTGAATTCTCTTGGCGATTTCCGATGATAGTTTCTCGGTTTCCTCATCGGTTATCTTATCGGCACCTACGATTACACGGAGTTCGCGGCCGGCCTGAATAGCGTAAGTCTTCAATACTCCGGGATATGACAGAGCAAGCTGTTCGAGGTCGTTGAGTCGTTTGATATATGCCTCCACTATTTCGCGGCGTGCACCGGGGCGAGCACCCGAAATTGCATCGCAAACCTGCACGATCGGGGCCAGCAGAGAGGTTTGTTCCACTTCATCATGGTGGGCTCCGATAGCATTGCAGATATCAGGTTTCTCCTTGAATTTCTCTGCGAGTTTCATGCCGAGCAGTGCATGAGGCAGTTCCGGCTCGTCATCGGGCACTTTGCCTATGTCATGCAGCAGACCTGCGCGACGTGCTTTCTTTGGATTCAGCCCTAATTCAGAAGCCATCACTGCACATAAGTTTGCAGTCTCACGTGAATGTTGCAGCAGATTCTGACCATAGCTGGAGCGATATTTCATCTTGCCGACCATTCGGATTAATTCGGGGTGAAGTCCGTGGATACCCAAATCGATGGTTGTGCGCTTGCCGGTTTCGATAATCTCCTCCTCAACCTGACGGCGCACTTTGGCTACCACCTCTTCGATGCGAGCCGGGTGAATGCGTCCGTCGGTCACAAGCTGGTGGAGTGCCAGGCGTGCAATTTCGCGGCGCACAGGGTCAAACCCTGACAATACGATGGCTTCCGGGGTGTCATCTACTATGATTTCTATGCCGGTGGCAGCTTCAAGAGCGCGGATATTGCGACCCTCGCGGCCTATGATGCGACCCTTAACCTCGTCATTGTCTATATGGAACACCGTTACCGAGTTCTCCACAGCAGTTTCGGTGGCTACGCGCTGGATTGACTGAATCACTATGCGCTTCGCCTCCTTGTTGGCCGTCATTTTGGCATCGTCCATTATATCATTGATATAACCGGCGGCTGCTGTTTTTGCTTCATCTTTAAGAGATTCCACAAGTTTCTCCTTAGCTTCCTCGGCAGAAAGACCGGATATTTTCACCAGTTCCTCCTGTGCCTGGCGCATCATCTGATCTACTTCTGCTCCGCGGGCTTCGATGGTTTGCTCACGATTGTCAAGATTGACTTTCAGATTCTCCAGTTCCTTCTTGCGGCGGTTCTGGTCACCCTGCTGCTGATTGAGCTGGATTTCCCTTTGTTTGAGACGTGCTTCCTGAGTCTGAGCCTTCTGCAGACGCTGGTTTGCTGTTTTTTCAGCCTCGCCGATGATCTTCATCTCCTCCTCTTTGGCTTTGAGAATCCTCGCCTCTTTGAGGACCTCAGCCTCGCGGCGGGCATCGTCGAGTATGCGGTTAGCACTTGATGTGGCATTTTTCTTGCTGACCGACATCGCTATGATATAACCGGCTGCTAAGGCCGCCACAGCGATGATGATCCATATTGCAGTTGTCATTGTAATTTGATGTATTGTAGATTTATAGTTCGGTTCTCATGGTTAGTTTTCAGGTTGCGGCATCGCCTGTTCGGTTATCCCTAAAGGATACACGAACCGCCTCGAACTATAAACTGCAATTCCGGTCGGCTGCGTTTATTTCAAGATAAAGTGAAGAAGTGAACTTGTGGTAAAAACCGGATATAGCAAGCGGACTTAACAGGAATCAGGCAAAAGATTATAATTACTCATAATCATCTTCATCAGATTCGGTCGATTTTTTATTGACCTGCTCCGGTTCCAGAAGTTGCATGCACTTGGCTGCTAATTCAGAAGCAGCCTCATAGCGTTCTTTAAGTTCGCCATAGAAACTGGCGTATTGGTATGCCACCATAGCCATGATTTCCTGGTCGGACTTTCCGGGAAATTGCTTGCGCCATTTCCGGTAGAGTTCGTCGGTGCCGCGTTCGGTGGCTCTGACGAAATCCTGGCGGTCGCGCGGCACTGAGAGTGCTATGCGCTGGTCGCCTATATTGAGATACATCCTTATCTGTTCCACAGCGTTCATCTCCTCATTCCTTGAGCATTTCGAGGCAACGGTCGATGTTGCGGATTAATCCGGCGATGCGGCGTCGAGTGGCCACGAGTGTGTCGGGATTATCGGCCAGCTTGTGTGAGACTGTCAGATAGTCAGCTTCAAGTCTGGCGCGGTCACGCTCCTTCTGAGTTTCTGACAGCTCATGCTCAAGATCTGAAATTCGGATCTCAAACAGCCGGCAACGCTCGCTGAGAGCGGCTTCACGCTCCTTTAGCTCGCTTATGTGCTTCTGCACTCGCTGCAACACTGTGAGCAAACTCTCTGCCATCATGCCAAATTTTCACAAAGTTAATAAAAAAATTTGATGTATCAATAGGTTGTTAATGCCCTGTTGCATTAAAGCTGCTGTTTCTCTTCACTCTTTTATTTGACAGGTATCGTAAGTTAAAAAATGTTGGCTCCGCTTTTTCAGAGACTTTTAAAATTTTGATGATTCCCTAATCAGTGTTAACTTTGCGTCTGCAATAACGACTTGAGACGCTTTTTACTCTACATAGCGGCGATAATTATATTAGGTATCGCCTATGCGCACACCACTGACCGCAAGCCTTTGCGCCAGTCGCTCCGTCATCGCGCCGATACTACTCAGCGCGCGGTGAAGGATTTGTCGCTTTTGCACCCTGACTCAGCCGGCATATTCGGTTCGGATTCCATTCAGGATATTCTCCCTGTAAACTCCTCGGATTCTTTATCGCAAAGCGATACCACCGCCCGAACTCTCTTCTCGCGAATTAACCGGGAAAAAGCTGATATCGAGGGTGCGGTGAAGTTCTCTGCGGAAGATTCTATGGTGCTTCGCGGTCTTAACAACGCATGGTTGTATGGAAATGGCACAGTTGAATATGAAACATTCAAGCTGAATTCCGCAGAGATTCGCATGGAACTCGACTCCAGTACCGTCTATGCCAATGGCATGCCCGATACTACCGGCGCTATGCAGGGACAACCGATTTTTGTCGATAAGTCCGGCCAGTATGAAGCTGAGAACATGAAATATAACTTCAAGACTGAGAGAGGTTATATCACAGGTGTAATTACCGAGCAGTCTGATGGTTTCCTCAAAGGTGGCCGCGCCAAGCGAATGGAAGATGGTTCCTTTTATGTGGAAGATGGTAAATACACTACCTGTGAGGATCATGACCACCCGCATTTCTATTTTCAGCTGACCAAAGCTAAAGTCAAACCGGGTAAAGATGTGGTGACCGGTCCCGCTTATATGGTGCTTGCCGATGTGCCTCTGCCGATAGCTCTTCCTTTCGGATACTTCCCGTTTAACAAAAAGTATTCAAGCGGTATTATCTTCCCTTCGCTCGGTGAAGATTATCGTCAGGGATTCTATCTGCGCAATGGCGGATATTATTTCGCATTCAGTGACTATGTGGATTTGGCGCTTCAGGGAGAGATCTATACCAAAGGTTCATGGGGCCTCTCTGCTCGTTCGAATTACTCGAAGCGATATAAATACAAGGGTAATTTAAGTGTCTCATATCTAACCACAGTTTATGGCGATAAGGGTGCCCCGGATTATTCAAAGATGAAGAACTTCCAGGTGCTCTGGACTCACACTCAGGATGCCAAGGCCAATCCGAATCTTAACTTCTCGGCATCGGTAAATTTCGCGACCACAGGTTATTCACGCAATGACCTCAACTCATATTATAATTCTGCATTTACTGAAAATACCAAGTCGAGTACAGTCAATATGACTTACCGATTCCCCGGTTCCAAATGGTCGATTTCGGCCACAGCCAATATCGCGCAGCGAACTCAGGATTCAACTCTTCAGGTATCATTCCCCAATCTGAATATCAATATGTCGCAGACCGCTCCCTTCAAGCGTAAGAAATCGATGGGGGGTGAGCGGTGGTATGAGAAAATCAAGCTCTCATATTCCGGACAGTTCCAGAATTCGCTGACTTCGCGTCAAAATGAATTCTTCAAGAAGAATATAATCAAGGACTGGCGCAACGGCATGAAGCATTATGTGCCGATTTCCGCTACATTCTCGGTATTCCGATACCTCAATATCTCTCCTTCGATCACAGTCAATGACCGCATGTATACCTCCAAAATCAAGCGCCAGTGGGATACTCAGGCCTCGCGCGAGATTCAGGATACGACTTATGGTTTCTACAATCTGTTTGACTTCAACATGTCGATGGGACTCGATACTAAGGTCTATGGCTTCTGGAAACCGGCTAAGTTCCTCGGCGACAAAATTCAGATGGTGCGCCATGTCATGACTCCCACGCTCTCTTTCAGCTGGAGTCCGGATTTCGGCAAGCGTGGCTGGGGATATTATGACTATTACTATTATACTGACCAGGTCGGCAATGTGAGCCGGCGCGATTACAACTACTTCTCGCATGGTATTTTCGGCGCCCCCTCGCGCGGTCGCAACGGTATTGTATCACTCAGCTTAGCCAATAACCTCGAGATGAAGGTAAAAAGCGATAAGGATTCCACCGGAGTGAAAAAAATATCACTGATAGAAAACCTTGTGCTGTCCGAAAGTTACAATTTCGCTGCCGACTCACTCCGGCTAAGCCCGCTGCAGGCTAATATCATGCTGCGCCTTGTCAAGAATTTTAATCTGAACATTAACTCCACGTGGGATCCCTATTGTTATGGTCTGACATCATCGGGATCTCCCGTGCAGCTCAATAAGTATCGCATCTCTCATGGCAAGGGACTGTTTCGTCTGGCATCAGCCGGCACAAGCTTCTCTTATACTTTCAATAATGATACCTTCAAGCGCAAATCAACCGGAGGTGACAAGCGTTCGAAAGGTGAATATGCCATCACTGACCCCAATGATGAGGGGTATACCGACGAAGACGATGATTTTTCGGCTCAGGCAAGCCGATTGCGTGACAAGGGTAAGAAAAATGATGGCGGAGGTAATCAGGAAACCGATGACGGATATTATAAATGGGAATTTCCCTGGAGTCTGTCGCTTAACTACTCCGTAAGTTACGGATATGGGGACTTCGACAAGAGGAAGATGGAATACAAAGGGCGTTGGAATCAGAATCTAAGTATCAACGGCAATGTAAGACCTACCAAAAACTGGAATTTTTCATTTACGGCCAGTTATGATTTCAGGGCGCACAAAATCGCATATATGAATTGTTCGGTGAGTCGTGATATTCACTGCTTCACCATGTCGGCATCGTTTGTGCCGGTAGGGCCCTATAAATCATATAATTTCCATATAGCTGTCAAGGCCTCCATGCTCAAGGATCTGAAGTATGACCAGCGCTCGCAATCGAGCTATGGAGTGCAGTGGTATTAAATTTAAAACATTCATTAATATCAATTTTAAAGATATTTTAAGATATATTGGTGAATTTTTTGAAAGGTACCAGATAAGTTATATATTTGTAACAATAAATAAAATAATACAATAACTTAACCAAATTATCACAATGAAGAAGATTTTCAAAATCCTTGGTGCGCTCTCAATGATCGTACTTTTCAGCATGTCGCTTACATCATGTTCAGACGATGTAAAGGATCCCAAACACCATGACAAGGATCTCGTAGGTTCATGGAACACCAGAGAAGACTGGGGCAGTGGTGATTATGCTGACATAACCTGGACATTCAAGAGCAATGGTAAATTTGAGGTCAAGGAAATCATCAGAGAAGACGGTGAGAAAGACACATATAAAGCTTCCGGCACTTGGGAGACTGATGATGATGAATATCTCTATCTTGAAATCAAAGTCGACGGAGACAGCGACTATGCTGAGTATGAATATGAAGTAGAGGGCAAGAAACTTTATATCTACGACAACTACGGCAGCTACGCGGTATTCAAAAAGAAATAAGATAATTTCCGATACATAAAGGATACAGGAAAACAGTGATCGGGGGAAAGGATAATACCTTTCTCCCGATTGTTATTTTCGGGTAGGATTATTGCTGATAGCTTCAGCAAGAGCATTCATCTGCACGCAGTGGGCGCGTGAGAGGGGAGTGCCCGAGATTATACCGAAGGAGATGATAACCCGGCTCAAAAATATCTGCGCAAATTCTTTTTAGTTTAAATTAAACCTTTGGGGTGGAACTTATGTCTTAATAAAGGTGGCCGGAAACTGGCCACCTTTCATTATGAACAAATATCAATTGCTTTCCCTGGCGCTTTCTCTAAGTGCTCCCATCGCAGCCCTGGCTGATGGTAATGTGTCGGGCCGTGTCGTAAATAAGCAGACCGGTGAACCGATGGACTTCGTGACAATTCAGATTTTTAATTCTTCCACAGGTAAACCGTTAAATATTTCAGCTTCCACCGCAGAAGATGGCTCATTTAAACTGCCGAATATTCCCGATGGAAAGTATGTGGTTCATGTAAACAACGTTGGCTCGGTCAATCAGGAGCGACCTGTGCAGATTTCAGGGGCAGATGTGTCTCTTGGCACTATCAAACTTGCCGATGATTCCAAAGTTCTTAAGGAGGTTGTGGTCGAAGGTATAAGAAGTCAGATGCGTTTTGAACTCGATAAGAAGGTCTTTCAGGTTGATGCCAACATCGCTTCAGCGGGGCAATCGGCCAGCGAACTTTTAGAGTCAATTCCTTCGGTAGAGGTGGATCAAGATGGCGAGGTATCTCTCAGAGGAAATTCATCTGTTACAGTTTGGATTAATGGCAAGGAATCCGGTCTTTCTGCCGATAACCGCGCCCAGATTCTTGAGCAAATACCGGCTGAAACTATTGAAAGCATAGAGGTTATAACCAATCCGTCGGCAAAATACAGCCCCGAAGGTACTGCCGGTATCATAAATATAGTACTGAAGAAAAATCGTAAAGCAGGATATTTCGGATCAGCCGAGCTGTCAGCGAACTCAAGAGGTGGCGGTAATGCTTCGGTCAATATAAATTATACTGACTCCAAATGGGATGCTTACGCATCAGTGGGGTTCCGCATGCGTCACAGCAAAGGCGGTTCGCTGATGAAGCGTGATTTCTCAGATGGAACACACACCTATTCCGAAGGTGACAGCCGCAATCACGGCAACAACCTGTTTGTGAGATTAGGCGGAACATATCACCTTACTTCTAAAGATGAATTTTCACTTAGCGGCTTCGGTATGTTCGGTCATCGCTGGGGACACAGCACCACAATATATAACTCGACACAGCCTGGTTTGTGGACTTATAATAAGCAGTTTTCTGCCAATAAATCCGATAACCGCGGTGCACATGGAGAATTCGGATATTCCCACACATTCTCAGATAAACAGAAGCTTGATGCCAATGTCAGTTATAATTACTGGGGAGGCCCGCAACTCAGGAGATACCTTGATGATTCGCGGTGGGATAATCTTGACCCGGTAGTTGAAGATAGGGAATATCGCGAGCAGGAGATGCCTCTTAATGTGACTTCATGGGAAGCCAAGATCGATTATTCAAATACATTTAATCAGTATTTGAAACTTGAGGCCGGGTTCAACGGCAACTACTCGCGTGAAAATTCCCCCAACTCTACACGCATTGGCACCTCGGAAGCGGATATGCGGCCTGCGGATGCCCTTTATAACCGTTTCATTTACAAAAATAATATTTCTGCACTTTATCTCACACTCGGGGGGAAAGTGAAATCCTTCAGTTGGTCTGCCGGTGTTAGAGGTGAGACTTGGCAGGTTCAGGCTCGTTCGCTGGCCTACGGTCAGACAGAAAGTGAGGTTACACCCTTCAAACGCAGTCGCTTTGCATTGTTCCCCTCGGTATATTTATCGTATGCTTTGCCTCATGACAATGAGCTGCAGATAAACTATACACGCCGTATCCGCAGACCCTGGGGAGGACAATTAAATTCATTTCGCGACATATCGGATCCGACCTCAGTATCGTATGGTAATCCGGAACTTGACCCTGAGTTCTCTAACTCATTTGAGTTGAATTATCTGAAGACCTGGACACGCCACATGATTTCTGTATCGGCATATATGCGTCAGGCTTCAGATGTGATGAACCGTCTGAGTTATATGGAGGGCGATGTGATGTATTCTACATGGGCGAATGCTTCGAAGCGAATTAATTCCGGTGTCGAGATTGTAGGTAAGAATCAGTTATTCCAGGGTTGGCTTGACCTGACCACTACAGTTAATCTCTATCAGAATCATATATCGAGTTGGCAAGTAAATCTCCCGACACTGTCAGGAGGTGTCGCTTCACTCTCAAATAAGAGCCAGAATTCATTTGCCTGGGATGCCCGAATCATGGCTAATGTGAAACTTCCCTGGCAATTGGCCTTCCAGGCCACCGGTAATTACAATTCCGAGCAGCGTCAGGCGCAGGGTTCGCGCCAGGGTAGCTGGAGCGTGGATCTCGGCTTGCGCAAAACTCTGGGCAACTGGTCTTTCTCACTCAATTGCCGTGACCTGTTTGACTCGCGCAAGTGGAAGAATACGACCATCGGACGTGACTATACACAATATTCCGAGAGATGGCGCGGAGGTAGAACAGTGCGCCTGACTATAAAATACTCCTTCGGTAATATGAAAGCCAAGCGCACCAAGAATAATGCCGAGCCTATAGATGTCTCCGGTTATGGCTCGATGGAAGAATAATCGCTGATTAGCGGGATTTGAATAATTCGTGCAGTGCCCGGAATCTTTCCAAAGATTCCGGGCCATGTTTTTCCATGGACTTCATGACCCGTTCGAGTGATTTTTCGGCGCGAATATCCCCTGATTTAGAGAAGAATTTATCTGCGTAGCAGATCAGTTTTTCCTCAATAGATTGCGGAGTCATGTCGCGGAGAGGGAGCGGTAATTTCTGACTTTTAATGTCATCTATGGTTAGTCCTGACCCGGTGTGTCGTTCGCAGACAGGTGCATGTCGGGCCAGTCCCTCTTCTTCAAGTATTTGTCTTCCCTCGATACCGTGGCAGATATAGGGTTTGTCACCGAAGCAGAATATATCGGGTGCGTTGCATTTGAATATTCCGATATCATGCAGCATTGCAGCTTCCTCCACAAAATTCAGGTCGCAGACAATCCCGCTACGGCGGGCACATTCGAGTGCTTTATCAGCAACCAGCCGGCTGTGCACCGTGAGAATGGTGCGCAGCCGGCTGTTATCGTTATAATACTTATCTATTATCTTCTGAGTATCTATCATCAGTCAAATTCCACGATTTCGCACCAGCCGTGAGTATCCGGTTCGAGACCATATTGTATACCTTGCAGGCGATTGTAAAGCTTGGTGGTCCATTCTCCGGGCTCGGTGCCATATTCGAATGTTTCCTTCTTGTCGAGGTCATAGATGAGACCTATAGGAGTGCAGACAGCAGCGGTGCCGCAGGCTCCGACTTCATCGAACTCCTTGAGCTCGGCATAGGGAATATGACGGCGTTCTACCTTGAGACCGAGATCTTCTGCCACCTGACGCAGGCTCATGTTGGTGATAGAAGGCAGCACTGTCTCAGAATCGGGTGTAACGTAGGTATTGTTTTTGATTCCAAAGAAGTTTGCCGCACCGCACTCGTCGAGATATTCCTTATCTTTAGGATCGAGATAAAGCATTACGGAATAACCGAGGTCATGCGCCACTTGACCTGCATTGAGAGAAGCGGCATAGTTACCACCTATCTTAATTGAGCCGGTACCTTTGGGAGCCACACGGTCATACTCGCGCGAGAGACAAACCTTGGTCGGTTTGAAACCATCTTTAAAATATGGTCCAACCGGAGTTGCGAGCATGATTACCATATATTCTTCAGAGGGGCTAACTCCAATCTTGGGGGAGATGCCTATCTCGAGCGGACGGATATATAGCGATGCGCCTGAACCATATGGGGGAATAAAGCGCTCATTGAGTTTGACCACCTTGCGAACCATCTCTTCGAAGAGCTCCAGGGGCATGGGTTGCATGGATATACCCTCAGCCGAACGAATGAAGCGTTTGCCGTTTTCATCCATGCGGAAAATACGCACTTTGCCATCTTTTCCGCGGAATGCCTTCAGACCCTCAAATGACTCCTGGCCATAGTGCAGACATGACGCAGCTATATGCAAAGGAACATACTCCGAGTCTGATACTTCAATTTCACCCCATTTGCCATCTTTATATGTGCAGCGCACATTGTAATCGGTCTTTACATAACCGAAGGGGAGGCTACCCCAGTCAAGGTCAGGATTTTTCATATTGTCAGGTAGATGTTTTGTGTTTATGGATTAGATTGATATGATTTTTTGATTGATTTTGGCGGTTATACCGCTACTTTGCAGGTAATATCGCCTACTTTGACTATATACACTCCGTGCACCGGTAAAACAAACTGCGATTTGCCGGCAGGGATTGTATCGCTGCTGATAAGTCTGCCCAGGATTGTGAATATCTTGATCTGCACAGGGTGATTGGTGTTTACCTGAATCATGCCGTTGGCGGCTTTGATTTCAAGTTCACTTTCGCGCACCACAGACTTTGCATCAGCGCGTTCGGTCTTTACCGGCTCCCAGCCTTTAGCAGCATTTGCAGGTAGTGGCGAAGCGATTATTGCCGCACTCAACAGTGCTGCAAATCCAATCAGTCGCATATCTTTAAAAATTGCCATTCCGGTTGTCGGTTTCAATTCGTAAAATTACAAAATTTTTTGAGACTTCAATGCTTTTTTATGATAGAAATATCGCTTGGTTCACCGGGGAGTATGGTTTGAGGAGTTATGCGGAGCGTAAGCCGGGCTGTAAAGCTAAATAGGCTGCGCCAAAAGTTTTTGGCACAGCCTATCATTATTATGAGTATTTAAGCTTCGACTTATTTAGTCTCGTCTTTGAGCATCTGATCTTTCAGAGCCTGGAGGGCACCGAGATCACCGAGAGTAGT
The DNA here is from genome assembly GCA_947175145.1 of uncultured Muribaculaceae bacterium. Lineage (GTDB taxonomy): Bacteria > Bacteroidota > Bacteroidia > Bacteroidales > Muribaculaceae > Lepagella. The sequence continues at coordinate 43,298 of CAMWLY010000007.1, forward strand.
TTTCTCGATAGCTGTAGCTGCGGGAGCCGGTTCAGCAGCGCGACGCTCGTTGCGACGTGCGGTGCTTGCAGCGCGACGCTCAGCCTTGGTTGCATCTTCAGCGATACGGCTGTGGCTGAGAATGATGCGCTTGTTCTCCTTGTTGAACTCGATTACCTTGAATTCGAGTTCCTCGCCAAGCTGAGCCTGAGTGCCATCTTCCTTCACGAGATGTTTGGGAGTAGCGAAGCCTTCCACACCACCTTCGAGAGTGATTACAGCGCCTTTGTCGAGAACTTCAGCAACCTTGCCTGTGTGTACAGAACCAACTGTGTACTGGCCTTCGAAAGCCTCCCAGGGGTTCTCCTCAAGCTGCTTGTGGCCGAGGCTCAGACGACGGTTGTCCTTGTCGATTTCGAGAACCTGCACCTCGATATCGTTGCCGATCTGGGTGAACTCGCTGGGGTGTTTGATTTTCTTGGTCCAGCTCAGGTCTGAGATGTGGATAAGTCCGTCGACACCCTCTTCGATTTCTACGAATACGCCGAAGTGAGTGAAGTTGCGAACTTTGGCAGTGTGACGGCTGCCGATAGCATATTTCTCCTCGATATTCTCCCAAGGATCTTTCTTGAGCTGCTTGAGGCCAAGGCTCATCTTGCGCTCGTTGCGGTCGAGTGTCAGAATCACAGCTTCAACCTCGTCGCCGGCTTTCAGGAAGTCCTGAGCGCTGCGCAGGTGCTGGCTGTATGACATTTCGCTTACGTGGATAAGACCCTCAACACCGGGCTGCACTTCTACAAATGCACCGTAGTCAGCCATTACGACTACGCGGCCCTTGATGCGGTCGCCAACTTTGAGGTCAGCGTCGAGGTTGTCCCAAGGATGGGGCATAAGCTGCTTGATACCGAGGGCGATACGCTTCTTCTCATTATCAAAGTCGAGGATAACGACCTTGATGTCCTGATCGAGCTTAACAACCTCGTGGGGATCTGATACACGACCCCAGCTCAGGTCGGTGATGTGAACGAGTCCGTCTACGCCGCCAAGATCCACAAACACACCGTAAGCGGTGATGTTCTTGACCTTGCCTTCGAGCACCTGACCCTTTTCAAGCTTGGAGATAATCTCTTTCTTCTGCTGCTCGAGCTCGGCCTCGATGAGTGCCTTGTGGCTCACTACAACATTCTTGTATTCCTGGTTGATCTTAACAACCTTGAATTCCATGGTCTTGCCTACGAATACATCGTAATCGCGGATAGGACGAACGTCGATCTGGCTGCCGGGAAGGAAGGCTTCGATGCCGAATACATCGACAATCATACCACCCTTGGTGCGGCTCTTTACATAGCCCTTGATTATTTCGTCTTTCTCGAGAGCCTCGTTTACACGATCCCAGCTGCGGGTCTGGCATGCCTTCTTGTGGCTCAGACGAAGCTGTCCGTTTTTGTCTTCGAGTGTCTCAATGTAAACTTCCACTTCATCACCCTCTTTGAGGTCGGGATTGTAGCGGAATTCGCTTATGGGGATTATCGCATCCGATTTCATGCCGATATCAACACGCACTTCGCGCTTGCTGATCGATTTCACGGTTCCGGTTACGACTTCATTTTCTTTAGCTGTCTTCAGAGAGTCATCGTAGGTGTTGGTCAACTCCTCACGGCTCTTTTCTGACACGCTTGCGCCACTTTCGTAGCTGTCCCAATCAAAATCAGCGATCGGGCTCTGAATTTTTGATTCAGTCATCAAAAAAAGTTAATAATATGGTTAATAATTCTCTCTCCTTGTGACCGCTATGTCACAAGCGTCACAAAATTAGTCTTTTATTCAGTAACTACCAAATAAATAATGCTTTTTCGCTCTTTTTTCAGGTTTCAAGGGGGCAGGCCGTTTATTTATAGCGGGCCCATTTGATAATCTCAACCAGTGTCGGTTTCTTGCCATTCATAAATATTCCGACTCTATAGATTTTGGCGCATACCCAAATCATGCCCACAAATGATGCGTATAGCAAGCCGAGCGAAAGAATGTTTTCCCATACCGGCACTCCGTAGGGAAGCCGCGCCATCATGACCATCGGTGAAGTAAATGGTATTATCGACAGCCAGAAGGCGAGTGCGCCTGAGGGATCATTGATGATTGCCATCGAGCCCATTATAGAAATGAGTATCGGCATTGTGGCAATTGTAGAGAGCTGACTCGCATCCTGAATATTGCTTACAGCCGAACCGACTGCAGCATACATCGAGGAGTAGAACAGGAAGCCGCCTATGAAATAGAGCAGAATATTAATAAGCAGCGAAATCAGGAATACCGGGTCGGTAAACTGACCTATGCCGGTCATAACCTCAGTCGGCACTTCGGGATCAGATGCAAGCTGACCCATAAGTATCGGTGCTCCAAGTCCGGTGGCAAGCCCTATCAGTACAGCCCAGATGAGTATCTGAGTTATGGCTACAAGTCCGACACCCGCTATCTTGCCCATCATCAGCTGGAAGGGGCGAACCGACGATACCACAACTTCAAGAACTTTGCTGGTTTTCTCCTCTACTATTGATGTCATGACCATCTGACCATAAATCATGATGAACATATAGAGAAGCATATCCACGGCCAATGATATGAAATATGATGCCATGGAGCTTGTCTCCTGATCTTCGCCATCTTGGATTCTGACGGTGGAGAGTTTCACATCGGCATTTGATTTCTGAATAATCTCCTTGAGATCCGGTATATCATAACTTTCAAGTCTGATGTCGCGGATTGTCTTCTCAAGTTGTGAGGTCACAAATTCATCGCTCATCATAGATATCGATTCGCGACTGAGCAGAGTGATGCCGCGTTCGGGATTTTCAATGGCAGTCGCCGGAATCACAAGAATTGAACCTACATCTTCATTGGCCTTCAGTGAGTCTACAGGTGCAGATGCCGATATAAATTCGATATCATCATTTCCTTCAAGACGATTGAAAATCTTGCCTGTGTTGTCGACAACCCAGACTTTCATCGTTTCCGATTTACCTAAGAACAGAAATAAGCTCGGCAGTACCATGATGCCTATCATTATAATAGGCACAAGTATGGTCGAAATCAGAAAACTTTTCTGCTTGACCCTTTCGAGATATTCTCTTTCGATTACAAGTCCCAGATTATTTGCCATTTGAGAACTCCTCCTTTCCGTTGTTAGCTTCATCATCATGATAATTGCTTTCACTAACGGCGCGGATAAATATATCGTCGAAAGTAGGTGTCAATTTTTCGAAAGCAATAAGATTGGTTTTGTTGTTGAATTCCGAGATTATTTCACGCCGGTCTGCATTTCCCAATTCTATGGTTACAGTGGAATGTCCGTAACGGTCGGGCACTCCCGGTGTCATGATTAACCCGGCTCGGTCGGCTATCTCGCGGATAGAATCCGTATTGCCGTCGAATGTGAAGCGATATGCCTGATTGGAAAATTTCTCTTTGATATCAGCCACACTGCCGCTCAATATATTGTGCGAACGATTGATGAGTGTAATGTCATCACAGATGGCCTCGACACTGCTCATGTTGTGAGTGGAGAATATCACGGTCGCACCCTCATCGCGCAGACGCAGAATTTCGCGCTTCAGAATATTGGCATTGATTGGATCGAAGCCGGAGAAGGGTTCATCGAATATCAGAAGTTCCGGTTTATGCAGTACTGTTACTATGAACTGCACCTTTTGAGCCATACCCTTGGAGAGTGTCTCAACTTTCTTGTCCCACCAATCCGATATTTCGAGGCGTTCGAACCATTCGCGGAGTCTTGCTCCGGCTTCCTGTCTTGACAGACCTTTAAGGCGTGCGAAAAACATGGCCTGATCTCCGACTTTCATCTTTTTATAAAGACCTCGCTCTTCAGGCAGGTATCCGATGTTGGAGACATCATTTTGAGTCAGTGGGTGTCCGTTGAATGTCACAATGCCTGAATCAGGCGCAGTGATGTGGTTGATTATTCTTATGAGGGTGGTTTTGCCTGCGCCGTTAGGGCCGAGAAGACCGTAAACTTTGCCGCGTGGCACTGAAACCGATACATCATCAAGTGCACGATGACCAGTGAATTGCTTGGTGATGTGTTCTGCAGTTATTATGTTGTCCATATCAGTTTTAGACGCTAAAAAGCTATATTTTATTACAACCGCCCAATAAATTTTGGTTGCTTCACCCTATTTGATTAATTTTGCGCTGAAGTTTCCACAGAATAGCCGGTTGCGCACTCTTTCGTGTAGCTGCATAATTCCGGCATTATTTGAACTATATATGTTATCAATCAAGCGATTGGATTTTCATCCCGCCTTTCTTTCGGTGATGAAAAATTATTCTTTTTCGAAATTCAAGTCTGATTTGACAGCCGGTCTGGTAGTTGGCATAATAGCGATACCGCTGGCAATTGCGTTTGCCATCGCATCCGGTGTCACACCTGCCGTGGGGCTTATTACCGCCATAATCGGCGGATTCCTGGTTGCTGCGTTCGGTGGCAATTCCGTGCAGATCGGAGGTCCCACCGGTGCCTTTATCGTAATAATATACAATATTATAGCGATATATGGTCTTCAGGGTTTGGCTTTAGCAACCTTTATGGCAGGTTGCATATTGGTACTGCTCGGTATCTTCAGACTCGGCACAGTAATCAAGTTTATTCCCTATCCGATTGTGGTCGGATTCACAGCCGGTATTGCGGTGACTATTTTCTCTACTCAGATGCCTGATTTCTTCGGATTGCACATTACCGAGCAGGTGCCCGGAGATTTTATCGGAAAGTGGGGAGTATATCTTCGCAACTTCGGTACTGTAAATTGGATCACAGCAGCTACAGGTCTGCTCTCACTGGCAATCATAATTTTCACGCCTAAGATTTCCAAGCGTGTGCCCGGCGCATTGACTGCGATAATACTTGTCACGATTTTAGTTTGGCTCGCCAGGGAATATTTCGGTATAACTGATGTCCAGACTATCGGAGATCGGTTCGGTTCATTTGAAACCGCGATACCGCAACCGCACTTTATCGGCTTCAATATGGAGTCAGTCAGATTACTGTTGCCATCGGCTTTTACGATTGCGATGCTTGGTGCGATTGAATCGCTGCTTTCGGCTACGGTGGCTGATGGTGTGACGGGTGACCGCACAAATTCAAATACCGAGCTTATCGGTCAGGGTATTGCAAATATGACAATACCCCTCTTCGGAGGAATCCCGGTGACCGGAGCAATCGCTCGCACCATGGCCAATATTACCAATGGCGGTCGCACTCCGGTGGCCGGTATAGTGCATTCGATTGTGCTTCTGCTTGTATTCCTTTTTGCAATGCCTCTTATAAGCATGGTTCCGATGGCGTGTCTCGCGGCGGTGCTGATTATGGTCAGTTACAATATGAGTGGCTGGCGTGCTATCAAGGGTATGGCTACCAATCCCAAGGGTGATGTCTGGGTGCTTGTCGTAACCTTCCTGCTTACCGTAATATTCGACCTTACAATTGCTATCGAGATCGGTATGCTTCTGGCGGTGGTGGTTTTCCTGCGCAGGGTCTCGGAGAATACTACCATCAGAGTTTATGGCGATCAGCTTGATGCCGCCGATACCGATATGACTCAGCATGAAGTGCTTGACCTGGAGAAGGGAGTATCTGTCTATGAAATAGACGGCCCGTTCTTCTTCGGTGCAGCTACCAAGTTTGATGATATGATGCGCACTGCGCCCCGTAATACTCCGTATGTGCGCATAATACGCATGCGCAGGGTGCCTTTTATTGATTCCACCGGACTGCACAATTTGCAGATTCTGATTGAATCTTCACATCAGGAGGGTATACTTGTGGTGCTTTCAGGTGTGCGCGAAAATGTGCGCGATGCATTGCACCGCTCCCATATTGATAATCTGATAGCGCGTGAGCATATCTGCGATCATATCTCAAAAGCGGTGGTTGTGGCCAACGAACTTGCCCGCAAACGCAGAGCTGCCGAAAGCTCCCAGGCAGCAGGTGCATGATAAGCTTCCTCAGGAATTGCAATATCTCGTGCACAACTTCGTTACACACAAACATACGCAACATTCAGTATAATACGATTGCAGAGATGAAGCTACATTTCAAGATTGCACTCTTATTGCTAATCGCAATGCAATGGCTCATGCCGGCAAGAGCTGAGGAGCATGCAGTAAATGATTCCCGCCCCGAGGTTCACAAGGTGCTTTTTATAGGTGATTCCATGACCGGCTGGCTTTCGGAGCGTCTTAATGCCTATGGCAAACAGAATGGTTTCGAGGTTGCCACAGTAGTGTGGGATGGTTCCACTATCCGCAAATGGGGCAATTCCCCGCGCCTTACTTCAATCATAGAGAAGCAGGCACCTGATGCGATATTTGTTTCGCTGGGCATGAATGAGCTATTCGAGACAAATCCGTCGAGGCTTGCCCCGCAGTTGGCTGCCATCAAAGGCGCAGCCGGCAAAGTGCCTATTATTTGGGTAGGCCCTCCATCTTGGCCCGGTCGTGGTAATGGCAAAGG
>CAMWLY010000008.1 GCA_947175145.1 uncultured Muribaculaceae bacterium
GTTGACAGCTTAGATCCTAATGTTGACAGCTTAGATCCTAATGTTGACAGCTTAGATCCTAATGTTGACAGCTTAGGTCCTAATGTTGACAGCTCTAAAGATAATATTAATATAATTATAGATGAGCTTAGGTTAAGTGAAGAAGTTCGCTTTCTTCTAAAGAGGAAGCGTTTGAGTCAGCCTCAGATGGAAACCCTCATTTGTGAGATTGCCACAGACTGGCGTACAATTCAAGATCTCGCTCGGATATTAGGGAAAGATAAGTCATATCTCCGGAATCATGTTCTACCGAGTTTAATCTCTAAGGGTGTATTGGAAAGAGAGTATGTATCAATTCCTAATCATCCCAATCAACGTTATCGGATAAAACAAGCTTAATTCGCGTTTCACTTTATTTCATTGCCTAAGTTACTTGTCTAATATTGTTTTTATACAATTTGAGAATAACATTGTAGTACTCATCAGTAAAAATATAATGGAGTTTTCTAAAATATTAACCCAAACAAATGTACTTTCGGAATAGAATCTTTAATACAATCAGCGGAGTAGATAATTGACAGATAGGTCTTTAGAAAATGTCGTATGACGCTTCCCGCTACAGTCTTGAGGATGTCGAAGTTGGATTGTGTGATAAAATGATTGTATTCAGTACCAGCAGCATTTGTTTGTATTTGTTTGTATAAGAATATTCCGGTTTAGCCTTTTATGGTCTGTAATGGTCAAAATTGTTTGTATATAAGTATTTATAATTGTCATAAAATATTAATAATCAATATTCTTCATCTTCTTCAATGAAGAGAAATACTAAGTCGCAAGCAGGCGAGTATGTCGCCTTAAATTATTAAGATACAAGCGATTGATAAGCAAAGCAATAAACTTGGCAATCGCTTTCTGCTATGTTTTACCGCAAAATTAATTTGCCTTAATTCAGGTATTTATACTTTGAATAAAGGCAAAACTTGTCTAAAAATGGAGATCTTCATCTTTCTCTCAACAAAAGATGGATAAGTGTTGAAACACCATCTGGAACGAGCTCCAACCCAAAGGCATTCTTGACTTCATCCGCACAATGACAGATGCAAGCTTTCTACTTTACTAATAATAGGTTAATTATGTAATCTTTCCATTATAAATATTTTAGAAATATATTACAACCAACGAGTTATCCTAAATCTTATTTTTGCATATTTTTTTAGATTAAAAGTGCAGGGTTATTGCAGTGAGATTTGTTATCTTTAAAGCATGAAGCAAAAGAGAGTCAGGATAATCAAGGAAGATGGAACAGAGGTCGATGCTGTGGCGCCTGTGATATTATCAGCGAGTAGGGCTACGGATATTCCGGCATTTTATTCCGAATGGTTTTTCAATAGGCTTGAAAGAGGGTATTGCCGTTGGAGGAATCCGTTTAATGGAGCGGATAGTTATGTGGCTTTCAAGGATGTTCGGTTTATTGTATTCTGGTCTAAGGATCCTCGTCCGCTTGTTCATTATATTGATAGACTTGAGGAAAAGGGGATAGGGTGCTATATTCAATATACGCTTAATGATTATGAGGAGGAGAGTCTTGAACCCGGAGTGCCACCATTGGCTCAGCGTATTGAGACTTTCAAGATGCTTGTCGATAAATTGGGTAAGGGGAATGTTATATGGAGATTTGACCCCATGATTCTCACTGATAAAATAAGCATTGATAATTTGCTTGAAAAAGTCAGAAATATCGGAAATCAGCTTCAGGATTATACCGAGAAACTTGTATTCAGCTTTGCTGACATTGCCTCATATCGAAAAGTTAAGTCTAATCTCGAAAAGAGCGGTATCAATTACATTGAATGGAATGAGGCTTTAATTACCGAATTTGCTCGGAAATTATCTGTAATGAACCGTGATTGTGGTTGGAACTTCAAGTTGGCTACCTGTGGGGAGAAGATTAATCTGGATCAATTCGGAATACAACATAATAGATGTATTGATGATGAATTGATTACACATATCTCATGGCAGGACAAGTTGCTTATGGATCATCTCGGGATGAAGATTAAAACTCCTACTCCGTGTCTTTTCGGTAATGCCGAGATTCCGGACAAAGCGATTATCCTTGATGACAGGCATTATGCTTTACGGACTCGTAATAATCGTGATTTAGGACAACGTAAATTCTGCGGCTGTATAAGTGCTAAAGATATAGGTCAGTATAATACTTGTCCGCATGGTTGTGTGTATTGCTATGCAAATACGACTACGGATTCTGCCATAAGGTCTTTTAACCGGCATAATCCCCTTTCTGAGACAATAATAAAATAAGACCAATCAGATATGTTGAAACTTCTAAACTCCGAGAAAATAATTGCAGAAGCAACGGAATATTGTAAATCATTGCCAGATTCTAAGCAAAAGGTGCTAAAAGAGTCATTATGCAATGGGAGGGCATTGTTGAGAAGTTCTGATCAAATGAAAGCTTACCTGTATCACTACGGGAATATTCATCGTCAGAAGCTGCTAAAAGCATATTCAAAACTGCCTGAATATATATTCAGCAGAAACTTTTCCGTCATAGATTGGGGCTGTGGTCAGGGTCTCGGTTCTATAGTATTGGATGAATTTATTGAAGAAGAGAAGGAAGTTAAGAATATAATAACAGACATAACCTTAATAGAACCATCTATACATTGTCTTCGTCAGGCAATCGGATATGTCCAGTGGACATTGCCTAAAGCAATGCTTACTGCAATAAGCAAGAAGGAGGACAACATAAGTAATGATGATATTTGTCTCCAAGAGAGTAGCGTTGTACATATTTTGTCCAACATTGTAGATATGCCAGAATTCTCTGGTAAAGGATTAAAGGAAATTCTGGCCTCAAGCCCCACTTACCGACATGTGATAGTCATGGTCAGTCCTTTCTATCCGGAAGAAGGTAGAGGAAAAAGAATGGATGAGTTTTGCGACTCTCTTGAAAGATTCCAAAATGTTTATTCGTTTCAAAAGCATATTGATGAGTGGAAAGAAGATTATAGTTGTCAGATTCGAATTATGGATAACTGTAAAAAATAGACTTCTAAATTCCTTCATTCAAGATCATAAGGAAGAATGGATTTGTCTGTATAAGAATATTCCGGTTTAGCCTTTTATGGTCTGTAATGGTCAAAATTGTTTGTATATAAGTAGTTTAAGTTATGATAAACTTTGATAATCAATATTCTTCATCTTCTTCAACGAAGAGGAATATTAATCGCTTACAATCAGTTAAATAAAAGATAATCAATCGGATAAACAATGAAAACTTGTTTATCCGATTGATTTTTTATAGCCTCATATGGTCTGGATGCTGGACCACATTCGGTAATAAACCCAATTATTGGTCATTTGTTTAGCAAAAGTTACACCGATACAAAAATACTCCGGAATAGTCCTATTTCATATAGAAGCGGAATATTCCGGAGTAAAACGGCCAATTACTTTGGGGAACGCTGGCACTATTGTTTTTGTGGGGGTGAGCTTTGCTTATTCAGGTTCTACATCCTCTAATTCATCAATGATATCAATTAATTTGCTACCTTCGATGCTGAGATTTTCTATTAGCTCTATCGGATTGGAAAACGACTCGTGCTCTTTGTTGTAGTTTTCATCGCAAAGTGCTGAGTGATCCGGTTCAAAAAGTAAATGATACTTTTTTCCATGATAGCTGAATTCCACGTCGTAACCTTGCACTGCAAAGTCGTAGAATAGAACCTGCCTCGCGTTGTTCGGATAGCCACCGTAAGTAGTCCCGAATTTTGCCGTATTAGGTGGATAAGCCGCATTGTAACGGAATCCAAGAATGTCTTTCCCAATGTAGGGAAAATCATTTTGCTCGTTCATATTTTATTGTTTAAAATTTCTAATTTTTTCAAGCAACGCCTTCATCTTTGAGTCCAGCGGTTTGGATGTTGTAGGACGACCTTTCTGCCAGTCATGATAATGGGAACCAAGATTCTTATGATCAACTGTATGAATTTCCCAAATCTTCTTCCCGTCAGGTCCGTATTTTGCTATTGCCTTTACATCATGGCCGTCTTTATAAAAAGTGGCATATGTTCGATTTGGCGTATGACTTTCTTCAGGCAGTTTTATACCTGCCTTAGGATTCTTTGGAGAAACAATTTGAATTTCTCCGCATGTGGCAATTGTAGAATAGGCTCTTCCTAATTCTGAATTTGTGGAGCCTGAAGAGAAACTTCCATTAGCGCCCATTGCGAAGATTTTTAAGGTTGATATTCTCGAAATAGACGCTGATGTCCTCACGTTCGCCCGGCATCTTATCTCCGTAGCGAATTATGAGGCTAGGTTCAAGAACACGCAGTGCCTCCTCATAACCATTTCGCCACAGAAACATTGCAGCATGATTTCCCTTTATACCAGTGCAATTGATTGCAATTACGGAGTGTTTGGGAATCCCCAAGAAAGCATAAGCATAACTTGAAGGGTCCGACCAAGTGACATTGGGAATCATGAAAACGCCCTGTGACTGATAGAACGCGGTGAGAGCCTTGTTCCACCAGTTGTTGGAATAGCGTAAAAACTCGTTCATGCCAATCTTCTGAGAGAAGTCAGGTCCCACCACGCATGAGAACTTCTTAAGAGGCTCAACATAACGCTTCGGATTGTGTAGGACTCTCGCAAAATTAGCATCTGGTTCGTAAAACACGACCATCAAATCCTTATTGGCCTTGTTGATGACTTTGCTGAATGGCAGTGCCTGCAAGGGTAAGCCGAAGGGTTCCACTCTTTTCACGATTGGGATTGGGAGTTGCCCTGGTATGGTAAGAAACTCCACATTGTCCAGAATGTTTTGCTTGTTAAGAACTAAGTCACCGGTACGATATCCGGGACTTCGGTGTTTCTTCTTTTTCGGAGAGGAGGTTCCAATATTCACCTCTTCCTTCCCGTTGAAGAATTCGGGATTGAAAATTGTATCTTCCATATAAAAATTTTGAAAGATTAATAACAATCCTCACAGAAATACGGGTACAACTATTGCGTATTACGAATTATATTCGTAATTTTGCGGCTATCAAACCCTCGTATCCCGTTTTCTGCAAGGGATAACGAACTCTTAGGATGCCTCATTCTTGGCAGAGAGTGGGGCGCCGTTTTTTTGTATACTTAAATCATATTTTCCTCCTTTCTTACTTTTTTTCGAATATTTATTTTTATAGACAAGCTGCTATTCTAAATGCACTACTTAATCTGGATGTACGAACATCGGTCATAAGTACTGTAGATTCTGATATTTCAGTTTTTCTACGTTCAATCTTGATTGTCTCAATACCCAGTTCATCGCAGATTTTCTGAGTAATCGTATCCATGATTGCCACTTTGATTTTACGGGATTTTGCCAGAAACAATAAGCTGCTTTCTGAGAAGCCTATCTGTTGTAACGAGTGGTTGGTATGAAAGAATGAAACTAATTGTTGCATTTGGTCAGGCGATAAGCTTATCACACTGATGTATCCGGGATAGAGGCACACACTGTCGTCGGCTGATAAATCAGTTGTAATCAAGTTATAGATATTTCGTAAAGAAAAAATTATATCCGAATACTCCATGCAATGTTTGCCGACTACTATATTATTCTTTTCCATATTGTCAGAAAGCATAGGATTTGGATTCTACTTCCGTTATTGATTTGTTTAGCAATTGGGCAGCCTTCGATATGGAAATTAACTCTTGAGTTAGAGCGCTATAAACTAATCCCTCATAAAACTCTTCATCATAATCTTTGGAAGACAGCGGTTCTGTATATCGGGACATCTCAACCCATGCCTTAAATTTGGGATCCATGTTTTTTTTGATACAATAACCCCTATGACGATTCTCATTGAAGATACCCAAACGTTTAAATGAGTAAGCTATCGCATCAATAGAGATGCCGTATGCCTTCTGAATCTTTTTTAATTCATGTGCTGATATTTTGGATTTGCTGCCAAATTCAGATTCCACGACTTCCGACGGCAGTAACATCTCAGAAGCAAAAGCATCGCACAGTCTCTCCTTATCATGATTTGATAATCCTTTGTCAAATGAAGAATTGGCAAGCAAGTGAGCCAACTCATGCATTTGTGTGAACCGGCGTCGTTCGATGTTCTGGATATTTGTATTTATGACCATCAAAGGAATATCATCGCTTGCATATCCACTGATACCGTCAAAGCCCTCCGGACCGTCAATATCAAACACCTTTATGCCATGATCCATAAGAATATTCTTTACATTTGGAATGGGAGAAATACCTATACCCCATGCCCTTCTCACTTCTTTTGCAAGCATAATCATCTGTATAGGAAGAGATATGTGAGCATGTACACTAATCTGAATCTTACTGTATTTCTTACCAAGGATAGTCTCAATATCGATGAAACGTTCCACCTTATCTTGAATCCTGATTTTTAAGGCTGTCTGATCTTTAGAGCCGACACTTGTTTTCTTTCTAAAGGATATCTCGACTTCTGAAATATCAAAAGTGTATGGTCTGAAAAAGTAATCCACCGGTACATTTAATGCCTGAGAGAGTTTAATTAGGATTGCACTACCCGCCATTGTTTTTCCGGCTTCATATTTGGATATTGTTTGCTTGGATACCTCCTTTCCGGTTTTTGCGGAAAGAGCATCCATCGATAAGCCGGCCTTTTGCCGTGCTTGTTTCAGTCTTTTTGCGAATAACTCTTTTGTATCCATTTATATGTATTATTTAATATGCGACAAAATTACAAAATTATTTTGAAATGTCAACTACAGTCTCGAAATAAATTCTAATATTTTCTCAATGGATTCGAGGGAAGATATATATCTAAGAATTAGGTACTCCACTAAGTTGTATCTTAATCGGATGGTTTGTTTGGCCAAATGTTATTCTATCGCCTCAGATAGTCTCAAATAGTCTGGTTTGTTGCGCTAAATGTAATATATGGACTGCTAAATAATTGATTATCAAATGCGGTAGTATTCTTCAACGAAGAGGAGTATTAATCACTTACAATCATGCAAATAAAAGATAATCAGTCGGAACACCTAAAACCTAATATATTGTTTGCATTATTCATAGGTATTGATTTAATTTGCATTCTCAGAACGGCAATAATATTTATTTGACACTCATAAAACTAATTATCACCTTGTTACCGCTAATTGGCGGCATTCTTCCTGACCCCTGTATAAGACGGTCACAAAAGAAAAAATACAGAAAAACTCAATGCTTATAGAGAGCAGAGGCTCTTAAAAGCATAATATTTTTTAAACATCATGAAAATCTTGCGATTAGTCGTGATTTTGGCTATATCGGCCATATCAACATTCGGAAGCTTGGCGCAAACCGCCTCAGTCAAGACCAACCTGCTTGGCTGGGCAACTACCACACCCAATCTCGGCTTTGAATTCGGGATAGGACGTCAGGCTACAATTCAGTTATTCGGGGCGCTCAACCCCTGGGAATTCGGTGATACCCGCATCCGATTCTGGAATGTAGAACCGGAATTCCGCTATTTTTTCTGTGAGAAATTCAACGGACACTTTATCGGCATTCACGCACTCGGCGGGCAGTATAATCTGCGCAATGTCAAAGTTCCGCTAACCAACCTTCCCGACCTGACAGGAGCCAACAAAGGGCGCCATGTAGAGGGCTGGTATGTTGGCGGAGGCATAACCTACGGTTACCAGTGGCTATTGTCGCGCCATTGGAACTTCGAGGCATCACTCGGCGTGGGCTATGCCTACTCCCCCTTCAAATATTATGGCCGATGCAACCGCCTTTTCGACAAGGATGGCCACCCTATGGAGGGGACCGATAAAGATTCAGGCATCTGTCATTATTTCGGGCCCACGAAGCTCGCACTTTCTATCATGTATGTATTTTGAGCTATGATTACCCGCTATACCAGAACAATCATCAGAACGGCGATATTAGCCGCCGCCACCATATTTGGAAACATATCGGCCGATGGTGCCAAACAGGCAGCTTCGGGCCTGCAGTCAGTCAAGGTAAAAGATGTCACCCTCGCCAAGCAGCATGGCAAGATGACCGTCAAGATGCAGCTTGATCTCTCCGATGTGAAGATCGGAAGCAATCAGCAGATCATCTACACTCCCATGCTGAGCAGCGAGACAGATTCCGTGACACTCTCTCCTATTGTGCTCAATGGTCGCAATACCGCCATCAAAGAACTGCGCGATTCAAAACGCAAAGTCAGCGGAGCAAGAACCACACTCACTAAGAAAAGCAATCAGCCTGCAGTCGTGGAGGTAAGTGATGAGCTCCCCTATCAGCAATGGATGGATCTGTGTCATCTCTCGCTTGCCGAGGACTTATGCGGTTGCGGCAGACTCCAAGACCAGGCGAAACTGCCAATTATGGAGTTTGACAACCGCCCTCCCTCAGCTCCGCTCATGACTTACGTGGCGCCAAAGGCCGAAGCAGTTAAGGCACGTGCCGAAAAAGGCTCCGCTTTTGTGGACTATGTGGTCAACAAAACCAACATTCTGCCTGACTATCGCGGCAACCGCAAAGAGATAGCCAAGATTGTGGCGACTATTGACCTGGTGCGTAAAGACCCCAATGTATCGATAACCGAGATCAATATACATGGCTATGCATCGCCCGAGGGCAAATATGAAAACAACGCCCGATTGGCCGATGGCCGCGCCGCCTCACTGCGCGAATATGTAAAGAGCCTGTATACACTGCCCGACCATATATTTACTTCGGCAGCTACTCCCGAGGACTGGGCCGGACTGCGCCGCCTCACTGAGGCATCACAGCTCCCCGAGCGCGATGCAATACTCGCGATTATCGACAACAACTCTCTGTCACCCGACGCCAAAGATCAGGCAATACGACAGCAATTCCCCAAGACTTACGCCTATATTCTCAAGGAGTGGTATCCCGGACTGCGTCACTCGGACTATACTGTCAGCTATGTGGTGCGTCCATTCACCGTCGAAGAGACCAAGGAGATTATGAAGCGCAATCCGCGACAGGTCAGTCTTAACGAGATGTTCCTCGTGGCTCAGACCCTCGAACCGGGCTCTGATGAATTCAACGATGTGATGAGTATCGCCGTCGAGACTTATCCCGATGATGCCACAGCCAATCTCAACGCCGGTTATGCAGCTCTGAGTCGCAATCAACTCAGCAAAGCTGAAACATATCTTGCCAAAGCCGGCACCGGACCCGATGCCGATCACGCCCGCGGAGTTCTGGCTATGAAACAAGATAAATTCGGCGAAGCACGTCAACTCCTCGAGAGAGCGGCTCAGGCCGGAGTAGCCAACGCCAATAAAAACCTCGATATTCTCAACCGGCTCGAACAGCTCTACAAGCAGAACCTGCCCGAATAACCATATTTGAAATTTAATACCTAACAAATATATGAAACTCAAGAATATAGCACTCTTTCCGATTCTTGCTGCCGGTATATGCGGTTGCAGCAATGACATCAATGAAAATAAAATTCCCGACGGCACAGGTGCCGATGAGGGATATGTAAGCATCGGTGTGGCACTTCCTGTCACAGCCGCTACAAAAGCTGACAACACATTAACCTATGAAGAGGGTGAGCCGCAGGAATATGCGGTGACAAATGGCAAACTGCTGCTCTTCAATAAAGCCGATGGCAAACTGGTGTGCACCGCTGAACTAACCGGCATGACCTGGTCTGCTACTCCCGGAGAGGAGATAACCACCAGTGCAAAGGCTCACGCCCGCCTCACCGGCATCGACATGCGCAATAAAGATGCTCAGTATCAGGTTGCGGCAGTCCTTAACTATACACCTGACTTCAAATTTCCCCAACCCGGGGAAACATACAGCGCATGGTCTGTTGCCGCCCAGAATAGCCCGATGATATTATCAGAGGGTGGTAAGCAATGGCTCACCATGAGCAGCGCACCCTGTGCATCTGTCAACGGTTCTGCACCGGTCACTCTTGTGGATCTCGACAAGAGTCGAATCGCAGCTACCGAGAATGAATTGAGCGGCACCCCGGCAGCACAAGTCACTGTGCAGAGAGCGGTTGCCAAAGTCACTGTGGAGAACTCCGGCGAGATAACCCCCGCAGGACAGGATTATAGTTCTGACAAGGTGGAAATCATAGCTTGGGGACTCGACATCACCAACCGCACATCATTCCCGATGCAAGTCACCGACGGCCTTGCCTCCGGATACTCGGAAATATGGAACAAAGCCCGCTTCATGGGTCCGGAAAACTCTAAATTCCGTCGTATCTACTGGGGTATTGACCCGAACTATGATTGCAACATCACCACTCTCGCCGATGTCAACACTCACTTCAACACCATCAGCAATGAATCTCTGACATCAATGCCAAAAGTGGCATACTGCCTTGAAAACACCTTCGATATAAACCATCAGATGCAGGGTCACACCACCCGCGTGGTATTCAAGGCACAATATACCCCGGCCGGCTTCAGCAAGGGAGACAGTTTCATGCGCATCGGTATCAGTTCCCACTTCTATACTGTGGCCTCACTCACAGAGGAAATCACACGCTGCGCCAAGTCTGTGGTGAACTCGGAAAATGTGGTTGTCGAGATGCCGGGAGTTGCAAACCGCGCCGGTTCTTACAGCCTGTCACAACTCAGCATCAAGAAAAACGGCAACTATATCAGCGCCGACGAACAGAACCGCATCGCACGCGCCATCGGCCTAAAAGCTGCAGCCGATAAAGGCATTCACTCTTATCCCGGCGGTATCTGCTATTATGCCGCACGCATCAAGCACTTCGGAGACACCGAGACTCCATGGGCTCTGGGTGAAAGCACCTACGATGGTGACAACTCCCGCTGGTTAGGACGCTACGGAATGGTGCGCAATAATCACTATGAGATTTATATCAACTCAATATCACGTCCCGGCGAGCCTAACATGCCGGTGATTGACCCGCTGATTCCCGACGATGAGAACAACACCTACGTGGAACTCGCGATTTCGGTACTCTCATGGGCCAAACGAGTTAATTACTCAGATCTCTAATTCCGGTATCACTCAATCACAATTCCACCGGCCATGATTATTAATTCCCGAGCGGGGCGATTCTTCGCCCATACAGCCCTGATGGCGGCACTCTTCATGGGAAGCGGCTGTTCGCTTATGCATGAAGACTTACCCGAATGCGCGGTGAAGCAGAATATTCACGCTCAGGCTGCCTTTATCTTCGATTACAACACCTCGGTCACCGACCTTTTTGATTCTCAGGTCGGAGCCGTGACCCTATATATCTTTGACTCCCAAGGCAGACTGGTATCGCAGACCGAAGCCACAAACCACTCGATCTCATCGAAATCCGAGACACGCACATCTGCACTTAATATCAATCTCGACACAAATCTGCTCACCGAAGGTGAAACTTACAGCTGCTATGCCGTGGGTCATGAGCACCCCGGAGATTATGCCTCGCTGCTTAATACTCCCGGAGCACATTTCCTGAGACCGGCGGTAACACCGGGACAACATTCTCTCATTGACTTCTACATGAAGCTTGAGCGTGATGAAAACCTCTTGGTGAACCATAGCGGCACCAAACCTCTGCATTATTGGGCGACTCTCCGCCGGGTGGAACTTACGATACCTGCCGTCAAGGAACCGGAGGAAGGTGAGGCACAGCAACCTGATGTGGAACTGAATATAGAAGTGCCACTGATTAAGATTACCAACGAGCTGACCGTAACTTTCAGCCTGCCCGATTTCCCTGAAGCTCTCAACCCGGCAGACTTCGATATCTACATAGAGGATACCGATGGCGGAGCGCATCTCGATATGCTCGGCAATTCACTCGGTGACAACACCCTGCGGTACACTCCCTATCAGGTGCTTCTCAACACTCCGGCTCCCGGCTCGGCCGAGGATCCCACAGTGAGTGCCCGATTCGGAATCTCGCGCCTGTTTGGCGGCGGCTCCATGCGACTTGTGGTATATGACCGCGAACGTGACCGCACGACCATAATACCCAATCTGCCGGCCCTCCTGGCCAAAGGCCGCGAAGCTTACCCCTCATATAATTGGAGCACTCAGGAATATCTGGACCGACAGGACAAACATGATATTAACTTCGAACTCGGATACCCTGTGCCTCGCTGGGTTAGCGTCAATATCGACATATTGTCATGGAGAAAGCGTGTGCAACTGACCGACCTGTAAGAACTTCACACCAATACTCCACACAACCGACTATCATGAGACATCATATATTAAAATCATTAGCATTGCTATCAGCCGCTGCCATGTGCAGCTGCACTGCCGAATATCTCGACGCCCCCGAGACCAACGGCAGCTGCGATGCCCAACTGGTTATAAATCTGGCTGTGCCTACCACCTCGCAGGAGGAGTCTGCCGATACCCGCGCCGAGATGAATGTATCAGGCCCGGAGGGGAAAATTAATGACCTGACTCTCCTCGCTTTCGGCTATGACGGTGGCACCCGCGTGGTCAATAGACCTCTGACCATGCCCTCCGACCTAACCCTCGGCGAGGGGAATACCGCAAGATACAGCATAAATGAGCTGAAACCCGGCAAATATGCCATATATATTCTTGCCAATACCGGCCAACAACTCAACGGCATATCTTCAGAAGATGAACTCCGCAAATTTATACTTAACTGGAAAGAGCGCATGCCTCAGGCAGGCAATCTCCCCATGGTATATGAAGCCGGCGTTCTTCAGGAGATCGATAAGGAGGCCGGTCAGGGCATAATCATAGACTGCGCCATGGCCATAGCCGCGGTCAAAGTCAAATACAACATAATCTTTGACCCGACTACTTTCAGCGCGGAGGCTTTCGGCGCGGCCGGTCTGAAGCTTAAGAATCTCACTGTGACTAATGCCGCCGAGCAATCCTATCTGATTCAGAACCTGACGAGAACAGACCTGCCGGTGCGTAACTTTACCACCGTTCCTCTCTATTATACCGATTATACCGAGACTCCCGGCAATGCATCGGCCGACAATAAGGATGTGGTGCAGGTATCGGATCAGGGAAGCGAAAAGCCTGCGGTCTACAACTCCCGCTGGATAGCACAAGGCACCATCTATATGCCGGAGCGATATGCCGAGTCTTCCGCCACACCCACTACACTGGAGATTGATGCCGCGCTGACCACCGCCACCGGCAACGAAGGAAATGTGCGCACTCACTATCAGATAAATCTGGCGCGCCATGAGGAAGACCCATCTGCCGTATCAATGCCACGCGATACCTACTATGAAGTGATTGCCAAGGTCAAATCACTCGGTCAAGCCGAACTTGATGCCTCGGTAACCGCCCGCAGCTGGTCACAATCATTGGTAGATGCCGATTTTATTCACACCACCCTGCAGCTCGATAAGACACGCGCCGCGGTAACTTCACTCGAAGAAGCACAGATAGCCTGGGCTACCGACGGCCGCGGAGGAGTGGGATTCTCGTGCGCGACCACTATCGACGGTCGCCCGGTAATCAAAGCCTCGGTAAATCAGAATGCCGGCACCCTGACTCTGAGCGTTAACCCTGAAGTGCCGGTAAAAACGCTCTCCGCCGATCAAGCCAAAGGCACTGCAAATTGCTATGTGACAGCCGGTAATATCCGAAAACTTATCAAGGTGGATTATGACATTTCGCCATTCTTTATCATAACCCCTCTCGACACCAAAGTGGAGTGGAGCGAAAGCAGCGTCGAAATCCGCAAAAAGGAATACTCCTACAAGACCAACCTCGGTGGCCTTCTGGTGACAGCCCGCGACAATTTCAACACACATTATGTCGATGCGTCGACCAAATCGAAGGTAAGCATCGTGGGAAGCAGCCAGCTCAAAATCGAATGCGCATCGCCTGCAGCGGCCATGGGCACTATGACAGTGACCGCCATCAGTGATCCGGTGACCACTTCGATACATTATTTTGATGCATATCCCGCCGATGCCGCCACCACCCAGTCTCTGAAGTCCATGATTCAAAAGCTCAGTGTAACGGTAATGCCCAAGCGCGGTCCATATCGCATATATTTCCGCGCCATCAATGACTGGGGACTTTATGAAGGTGGAGAGACCAACATGACAGGCGAATGGCTGCAAGGTCAGAACTCTGTAACCTCCTCACTCTATCCGGTGGAATATTATGGCACCGGCATACAGAACGACAACTGGATTGACTATTGGTATTGCGCTAATTCCAATGACAAATCCGCATGGGGCAATGCCGGCTCCAACAACCGCTCACCCCACACCGCTTCGCACCGCATATATATCTGGAGCCAGGAGGGTGAGACACTCACTCAGGATATGACCGCCAAGGTTTGGGGCTACACGGCAGCATATACCAACGCACCGGCTATGACCGCCGACTCCAATAACCCGGGCTGGTATTACTATAACCTGCCGTTCGACAAGAAGCAGGAATGGGTGGCCAATGGTGCCACCGGCGACCGCATCGTAGAACCCGGCACCACGCTGATGATTTTCAATAACCACACCAATGCGGATCTCGGTTACGCGCTCCACCGCGCCACTCACCACCTCGACCCGGGCATTCCTCTGTTTGATTATGAGGATCGCGAAGGCTGGATTCTTTATGACCCGACACGCGAACCCTACTATACAATCCGTGATGAAAAACCGATCATCGAAGATGTGATTTACACCATCTGGACCGATGTGAAGCCCTCGGGGTGGTTTATAGACTATGGTGTCGCCGAAAATAAACCATCTCTTACAGGTGCGGTCAAACAGTTCCGGCTCTGGTCTAACAATGTCAGCTCGGCTGTGCAGGAAAACGGCAAATGGAAATACACCATTCGCTTGAAAGCCCCCCGCGGCGATTACGCCAAGTCGATTCGCATTTCATTTGGCGGCACAACCGTTACCAACCCGCAGCGCGTATATTATTACTGCCGCAAAGGCAACGGCTGGACCAACCCCAAGGTATATATCTATAAAACCGGTTCGGAGAATACTACCTGGGCTGCAGCACCGACCATGAAAGTCGATAATTCGCGCAGCGACAGCAATGGCACATACTATTACTATGATGTGCCGGCATCATTTGCCAACGGACAGGTAATCTTCCGCAATTCCGCAGGCTCCGAACAATATCCGGCTTCAAACCAACCCGGTCTTAATCTCGAAGGAAAAACTAAAATCTATTATTCGGATTCAAAAGACTGGACCGACCTTTCGGGATATAATCAGGGTACTATACTGACCGGAGGAGAATCATACGTGCTCTTCGGCGGACGCCAGTTTGCCGGCAATACCGGTTACTTCAACTCTTCAACCAAGACCTGGAAGGCGGGTAAACCTTAACCCTCAAAATCTAATAATTGCCCATTCCAATGAGATTAAGCATAAAACATATATTGCTCACATCGGTTTGCACCCTGCTCGGGTTAGTATCATGCTCCAATGATCCGGAGCTGAAGGATCCGACACAAACCGAGACTCCGGTGCCTGACCGCATTACACTAAATATCACTGTACCGGAGTTTACGGTGGAGGAGCTCTCCACCCGAGGCGACAACACATTCAAGACTATCACGGCGCTCTGCTTCAACTCCGCGGGGGAATACCTCAGTCAGGAGACAGTCAGGCTCGACGCATCATCGGTTTCCTCAGGTTCATTTGAGTTTACCGTGGGTCTTCACAAGATGACACACACACTGGAGTTTGTGACTGACATGGAGCCTACTGCCGCCGAGCATGATTTAACCGGAGTAATCCGCCGCGATCCTAACCTCGACATCATGTGGGGGCGCGCTTCGCTTAGCAATCTGCTTGCCAAGCCGGTGAGCGAACGCACGGTGCAGCTTCTGCGCTATTATGCCAAGGTCTCGGTGGCCAGTCCGGTGAGCGGATTTATCTCGCGCTTCGGAGTCTACGCCACAGCTGCCATGGGAACTATAGCTCCCTCGGAAAGACGCGCCAGTCCTACTTCTCCTTCACTGCCTGATAATGTGCAGTATGGCTGGAATGTATCGCGCGGCCTTGACGCTATGGTTGCTGCCGACCGGGAGGTTCGCATATTCGAGACTCCCAAAGGTCGCGGTGTGATAATTATCGAAGGCAATTACAATGGCAAGAAGGGATATTACACAGTAGCTTTCCGCAAACGCAGCGGCTCGGGCAACTCGGAGACTCCGGGAGCCTACGACTATACGCCGGTCGATGTGGTCCGCAACCACCACTATAAAGTCACAATTACCGATGTTCGCGCCGAGGGCTGGCCCACATGGGAGGAGGCTCTCAATGCCGAACCCGACAACCGCATAACCGTACAAATCACCGACTCCAACATGGAAATCGATGATATTATCGCCACCCGCGACTATGAGCTCGGAGTCTCCTCAGAGGTTGATGTGGATTGCGATGCTACCGAAGCGGTGCTCAATGTGGTGACTTCATGGGCAAATGGCGACAAACCCGCCCTCATACTCACCGACAATGCCGCATGGGTCAAGACCGAAGGATTGACACTCCCACCACACAGTAATGTCTCGACAGGTGTGGCGAACCGCGGTGGCAAACGCTTTGTGATCACTGTGCCGATAGAAGCTAACAATGGTCAGGAAGAACGCAAGGCTGCGGTAACTGTCCGCTCCGGACAGCTTGAAAGAACCATCACCATAACCCAAGGGGGTCGCGACTACCGGCGCGACACCAAGCGCAAGGTAACTTACAAGATGGGAAGCAGCACCATAACAGCTGACTATTATACCTGGGTTGTATCAACTCTCAAGGGTGCAGCCCCCGAAGATTTCCACCAGGCGAATATGCGTCGTGATGATGGTCTGATTTTCCCGTCGGTCAATGCTTATACCGCCGAATATACCATACCGGTATTGAGCGGTGACAATAACGCGCATGTGACCGGCAGCGGATTCTCCATGACCTCTTCAGCCACCGCATATACCATAAAGTGGACAGGTTCAACCCAGCCGGGCATAACCATAGGGGAATTCTCGGTAACAAATTCTCAGGGTGTTACAATCACCTATCCGCTCTACCGCACCGGCTATATACATCAGCTCACCGCTTCACACTCCTCTTGGCAACCTGCAGGCAAGGCTATCCAGGGTTGGTTCTACTATGAAGTAGTCAAGACACCCGATGGTTCAGGCTGGACACTGGACCGCAATATCGGCGCATCTTGCAATAAACCGTATATCACGACTCATGCCGGTTTCCGTGATAATCAGAGAGCAATCGGAGCATATTTCAAGATCGCCGATACAAAGTGCAGTTCTTATACCACATCGAATTCGATGCTGCAGTCCAATTCCACAGTGACCGACCGCATCGGCCTCGGCTCCTGGAAGGCTCCCACGCGCACCCAGATTGAGAAGCTGCAGATAAGCTATCGCGATTATGTGAGCGGCTCCGAACATGCCTATATCGCGCGTTTCAGCAGTCGCGATTCCAAAGTGAATCCGGTGTATCTGCCCCATGGCGGTTATTATGAAAGCGAAACTCCGAAACTTATCACTCATGCTTGCCTTTGGACACGCACTCTCGTATCGGGCAGTCAGGGTTTCAGTCAGACAAGTCCCGAGTTCGGTTACTGGTATCAATATTTCGATTTCTATTCCACCAAACCCGGATTCTCCAATATGCGTATAGCCAACGGTTCGGCCGGACAGGCTCCTGACGCGGGAGCTGTCTTTAAGTATATGCCGCTCCGTCCGTTCTGGAACAATTGAATTTGTTATCTTTGCGGAATGAAAGATAACAGAATAAAATTTGCGGATCTCGAAGCTGTGACTCAGATGCATGGCGACGAGATCCGCGATGCTATAATACGCACCGTGGATTCCGGGTGGTATCTGCATGGTTCAGAGACTGCAGCCTTCGAACAGGAATATGCCGATTATATCGGCACTAAGCATACAGTCGGTGTAGCCAATGGCCTTGATGCACTCACGCTGTCGCTTCTTGCACTGCGTCAGATGGGTGAACTTAGTGAGGGCGATGAGGTTCTGGTGCCGGCAAATACATTTATCGCCTCGGTGCTGGCCATTACCGAAGCCGGGCTAACCCCGGTGCTTGTGGAGCCGGATCCTGAGACCCTGCAGATTGATGCCGCTAAAGCGGCCGAAGCCATAACTCCGCGCACCAAAGCTATGATGCTTGTGCATCTCTATGGCCGCTGTGCTTACAATCAGGCTATCGAGTCGCTGGTAAGCAAGCACGCACTGATCCTTATTGAGGATAATGCCCAGGCACATGGTTGCATTTTTGAAGGGAAGCGCACCGGATCACTCGGACGTGTGGGGTGCCATAGTTTCTACCCGGGCAAGAATCTCGGAGCCTTGGGCGATGGCGGAGCGATAACCACTGATGATGACCGGCTTGCCGAAATAGTCCGCGCGCTCGGGAACTATGGTTCCGAAACAAAATATGTTTGCAAATATCGAGGCCGCAATTCGCGTCTTGATGAGATGCAGGCGGCAGCCCTGCGCGTGAAATTGCGCTATCTTGATGCCGATAATGAGCGGCGACGCCGAATAGCGCGAATATATTATGATCGCCTCTCTGCCACCCCGGGACTACGATTGCCGGCTCTCACACTCCCGCAGGAAAATGTGTACCATCTGTTCCCGATATTTGTAGAAAATCGTGACTTCGTGCGCTGCAAACTCGATGAAGCGGGAGTTGATACCCTTATCCACTATCCTATCCCACCTCACAGGCAGGAATGCTATGCCGGATATTTCTGTAATCAGGAGTACCCGATTACAGACCAATTAGCCACAGAGGAACTGTCGCTACCCATATATGCTGCCATGACGGAATCCGATGCCCACCGAGTAGCCGACATGGTTTTAAGTGTTAGGCGTTAGACTTTGTAGGGACGTGCCATGGCACGTCCGAGATATAATGGATCGCCAACCGCGGACGCGCCATGGCGCGTCCCTACCGGGTCAATTGATTAAAATCCTAACACCAAACCCCCTCCTAAAAAGCAAAACTGCGCCAAAATAAATATTTTGACGCAGCCGATTAGATTGGGAGTCAAATAGGCGTATTAGTTTCTGATTACCTTTTTGCCGTTGGAAATCGATATTCCGCGGTCTCCCTCTTTAAAGACGCGACCATCTAAGTGATACTTATTACCATTGTGAGGTGTAACGTATTCCTCCTGAAGATCTTCAACTCCGGAAGGTTCATTGTCAAATATCTTTGTTCCGTTATGATAGAGGGAATATAGATATTTATTTCGATAACGTGGTTCATCAAGTCCACCAAGTCCTCCGACCCCGCATATCCAATACGTATCATATTCTTCAGCAATATCAAAATCCTGGGAGTATGTTGTAGTCGTCATTTTTAAACTTGGCAAACCCTCTTTATCTTTAGGAAATTGAATCCTTTCAGAACAGGTCGTTTTTACATTTATGCGAAATTCATCGACATTATATGAATACTCATCGAATACATCTCCAGGAGCAAGGTTAAAATCAAATATCAATATTTCGGGTTCATCGGGTCTATCTACATTCTTTTTCCAAACCTTACTTTCCTCGGTCCGGACATAAGAGAGTAATTGGGGGTCATTGATTCCTCGATCCTCACACAGACGCCAAACACAAAAATATTTCTTGTCGCCAAGTTCAATTTCACCTTCAAGCCATTCTTTATAAACGATTCGTTTCAATGTGTATGAAAAATCATCATTTACAATTATATCCTTACAGCTATAATACCATTCTGTCCCCTCACAATAGTAGTTTGTAAACTCACGAACCTGCTCGTCGCTTTCTCCGTTATTATCCTCATCGTCAGATTCTGTATTACTATTTGCTACTATATTGTCAACATTAACTGCATAAACCTGTCCACTCATGAGAAAACAGGCCAGCGTAACCATCATGCAAATTAATACCTTTTTCATATTTATTCCTTTTTTATTTTACTCCCCAATGACAAATTATTTTGAATCTATATGGGTCATATTCCATGAACACAGGAAATGAATAATATCCATCGCATGAACCATACCAACCCCACACGCAATGAAGCATTCCATCTAATGGATTCCCATCAGAATCAAACAGTACATCGCAACCATCTACAATCCATGTGAAGGGAGCTTCTAAGAGCTCGGCTTTATCTACTGGATCTGGGCGTTTACCATCCGAATCAACAAGAAATCCCCACATCTCTACAACATATTCATCATTTAATAATGAGATAATGTCTCTTATATCTGTACTTACTGACAAATTTGACAATTTACAATCAAGCTGATTAAGTAGCCCATATGTTTGAAAAAGACTTGTAACAGAGGCATATTCGAATGTTTGATAATCCGTATTTGAATCTTCTCCCAAATTGTACAATAGCTGATTATACGCTGAGATACCATCCAGAAAATAAAAGTATCCGGGTTTTGGAGGATTTACCGGTGTTGGTGGATTATCAGGCTTAGTGTAATTTAATTCATTTTGGTTTATTGAAGACTTCCCAAAAAGATTTCTAACATCATTTGCACATTTTGAGAAATCATAATAGAAATTATGGTAAACTAATGTATCCTTACAATGCGTAAGTAATGTTGCCATTGCGATGCACCCTGAACTAACGAAATGGTCCGGGTGAGCTTCTTTAATTTTATCATTAAAGGTATGAATAATACCGAGGGGAAGATTTATTTGTGGTTCTATTATAAAATGCCTCACCGGAGATGTAGCCGACTTTGCATTCTGTTGACTCTGTGTTTGACCCGAATCTAATGAAGCAAGATATGTCTCGATGCGATCCAAGAAGGCAGCTTTGACAAAGGGATTAGTCGAATCAAAGTGCCCTTTTGTGTTATATGCAATAGGGTCAGGGAGTCGGCTGTCATTTGCAACAATCACAAAACCATCTTCTTGACCATAGTTTACAATATACGCAACTGTATCACTCAAAATCTGAGACGAAAGAGTATTATCGTTAAGTAATACAGGCTCAACAAGTTTTCTTGGAGAGGTAGAAGGGGTAACGGAAAGAGTATTATCCGCAATACGAATAACCTCAGAAAGACTGTAAGGTCTATCACAGATTTCAGAACCGCGAGTTGAGGTGTTGTTGGTCTGAACTTTTGCAACCTGATCTGATGGTTCCTGAATGGTCTCACAACCGGCCAATACGATAGCCATGGCCAAAACAGCAGGGATTAAAAAATAATGTTTCATACTTTTAAAAAGTAAGTATATTATTGGCAAAGATAATAACAAAATTTAACAAGTCAATACCATTATTATAAAAATCGCCATAAATGTACCAATTTGACCAATAATATCCCTTTTTGACCAAAAAAATATTGACTAATATTAAACTTGATTACATTCTGAGGAGATGATTACTTCTTAAAGGTGATTAAATATAGTTTATTGAATATTAAAACATGTCCTATCATTGTATTATGTAACCTAAGGTGTTTATGACTCTGTGGATTTCTGAGTTAGGCCTAATGGAGATGGGCGTACCCTACGGGCAATTGTTTTCTTTTTTGGGCATTTTCCGAGGGTGGCGCATCCCTTTCAGGGATTGCTTACCCCCGGTTGTGTGGAGATTAATGCCCACGTTCCGGGGCATTTGTGCCTTTCAGGCACTCATTAGATTTCAGATTGTGCATTGTGCATTGTGCATTGTTAATTGTACATTGTCCATTCCTAACTAAAACCTAAAAAAGCACAAACCTGCACATTTTTTGCTAAATTTGCGCTATGAAGTGCAAGCATACGGGCGCATGGTGCGCCATAACCATATTTACTATAATCCTCCTGATGACCGCCTGCGCCAATATCGGCACCCCGACCGGCGGCCCGCGCGATGAAACACCTCCTATGCTCGTTAAGGCTGACCCGGCTCCCGGTGCCCTTAACGTGACTAATAAAAAAATGACGCTTACATTCAATGAGCTGGTCAACGTAAAAGA
This sequence comes from uncultured Muribaculaceae bacterium, assembly GCA_947175145.1. Taxonomy (GTDB): domain Bacteria; phylum Bacteroidota; class Bacteroidia; order Bacteroidales; family Muribaculaceae; genus Lepagella. Next base: position 21,938 of record CAMWLY010000008.1, read on the forward strand.
TGCCTTCCAGAATGTAGTAGTCTCCCCGACCTCCAAATCGGTGCCCAAAGTAACTTCCATGGGACGCAGGGTCATTATAGATTTTGATTCCCTCTCTCCAAACACCACCTACACGGTGGACTTCGGTAACTCAATCGAGGATGTCAACGAAGCCAACAAACTCCAGGGATTCTCATACACATTTTCAACCGGAACTACACTCGACTCGCTGCGCATATCAGGGCGCGTGCTCTCCGCCCGCAATCTGGAACCTCAACAGCAGATGATAGTCGGAGTGCAAAGCAACCTCGCTGACAGCGCATTCACCTCTCAGCGACTGCTGCGCGTGGCAAAAACCGATGACCGTGGAAGATTCACAATCCGCGGACTCGCCCCGGGTAAGTATCGTGTATTCGCCTTAGGTGACAACGACAATGACCTGAAATATTCCTCTCCCGAAGAAGCAATTGCTTTTTACGATGCCATAGTGGAACCCTCATCGAAACCGGCCGAGGCATTCGATACGATTTATAATGAGCACACCCACGAAATCGACACGATAATTCCGCGCGGACGAACCATGTTCCTCCCCAACGATATTCTGCTGCGCACCTTTACCTCTGATGTGCGTCAGCAATATATGAAGAAATATGAGCGTCTTGACTCCACCCGCGTTTTCATCAAGTTCAACACCAAGGCCGAAGCTCTCCCTGACATAAGATTACTCGGTTATCCGGAAGTGACAAATATCGGCACACTTGAGACGCGCAAGGATCTGGATTCACTTGTCTATTGGCTCCCCCCGGGGCTCGCCTCTATCGACACCTTAAGACTTGAGGTAGGCTATACACGCACCGACCCGACGCTTAAGCCGGAATATGTGACCGACACTCTCAACTTTATCACTCATAAGCTTCCGGTGCGAAAAAACCAGAAGAAAAAGATTGATAGCAAGCAGGCGGCAGCTGACTCCTTGACAAGAATCACCACCCGCTTCACACCCCTGTTTTCATCAACACAAGAGGTATATCTGCCGATTGAATTCGAACTACCCGCTCCGATTGCCCGACTGGATAGCGGTGCATTTTCCATACTGCAGAAGGTCGACACAATATATCGTGCGCTTCCGGGCGGATACCGGCTTTCGATGCCCGACAGCCTGAATACCCGAAAGCTGCGTATCGAGTATCCTTGGGCCTACGACACCGAGTATCAACTCAAGATTGATTCGCTTGCTGCCACCGACATATATGGCCGCACTTCGATGCCGCTTCTTCAGGATTTCGCAACCCGCAAAGAGGCCGATTACTCCTCATTGGAATTCAATGTGACCGGTTTGCCTGCGGGTATGCCGGCGTTTGTGGAACTACTTGGCCAAAGCGATGATGTGAAGCGCACCGTAGAGGTTGCCGGAGACGGGCGCGCATGGTTCCCATATCTGACTCCGGGGAAATACTACGCACGCATAATCCTCGATGCCAATGGCAATGGTGTTTATGACACCGGCGATTACACCCAATCTCTGCAGCCTGAACTTGCTTATTATTATCCCAAGGCTATCAATGTGCGTCAAAACTGGGATAAGGCTGAACCCTGGAATTTATTCGGTGTCCCGGTTGACCAGATGAAGCCCATGGCCATTCTTAAGAACAAGCCGCAGCAGGATCGCCACAACCGCAACAATAATAGCGGCACCGATGAAGATAGCGACGAAGAGGAGGTATTCGATCCTACCAAGAACCCGTTTGATCCAAACGACAAGGGTAATCGCCGCAACCGCACAGTGGGAGGCTATTAAGCCTCTGTGGAATCTTCCCGATCTTCGGGCAACTCTGCCAGCATCTGCTCGCACGTTTTACCAGAAACCGGATGCCGCCACAGCGGGGCGAGTTCAGCCATCGGCGCAAGGAAAAATTTCCTTTCTGCAAGGTGGGGGTGTGGAATTCTGAGGGATTCTGTTTCAATCACCGCATCATCGGCAGCCATTATGTCTATATCGAGTTCGCGATCTTTATACCCACCTTTGGTATCGCGATGAGGTGATTTATTTAGTTCCTTCTCAATCTCCTGACATATGGTCAGCACTTCTTCCGGCGACTTATCGGAGACGATCATAACCGCGATATTGGCAAATCTGTTGGGTGACAGGAATCCCCAGGGAGCGGATTCCATGATTTTAGAGGTTTCGAAATAACCGAACCTCTTCTCAAGTGCGCGGAGTGCACGGCTCAGATTCAGCTTGGGATTTCCCAGATTCGATCCCAGATTAAGAAAGTAATGCATTTTTTCGGTATTAGGGTTTTACCGGATTGAGTAATAGCTATATTATATTAGCTAAGGTAGCTATTTAGCTATTTAGCTAAAATTCAATTACTCTGATAGCTCAGGATAAAAAAAGTGGGGCGCGGTTTCGCGCCCCAACTTTTTTTAGAGAGTCTTTTTGACTTCGACCTCTTCGTAGGCCTCAATCATATCTCCCTCTCGGATATCGTTGTAATTCTGCACGGAGAGGCCGCAGTCATAACCCGCCAGCACCTCCTTGGCATCATCTTTGAAGCGTTTGAGCGAACCGAGTTCACCGCTATATACAACCACACCATCGCGAATCACACGTATCTTAGATGCGCGCTTGATCTTGCCATCGCGCACGATAGCACCAGCAATCGTGCCGACCTTCGAAATCTTATAAGTCTGGAGCACCTCGGCATTACCGATGATTTCCTCCTTGATTTCGGGAGAGAGGAGGCCTTCCATAGCATCCTTAACCTCTTCGATAGCTTTATAGATCACTGAATAGAGACGGATTTCCACACCCTCTTTCTCAGCTTCTCTTCTTGCGGCAGCTGAAGGACGCACCTGGAATCCGATTATAATTGCATCGGAAGCTGCAGCGAGCGTGACATCGGATTCAGAGATTGCACCCACACCCTTGTGGAGCACATTGACCTGAATCTCGGGGGTTGAAAGTTTCAACAATGCATCGCTGAGAGCCTCGATGGAACCGTCAACGTCACCTTTGACAACCAGATTAAGTTCATGGAAATCACCCAGTGCACGGCGGCGGCCGAGTTCTTCAAGGCCGAGTCGCTTGGTGGTTCGCATATTGAGCTCGCGCTGCAACTGCTCGCGCTTGGCGGCAATTTCGCGTGCCTCCTGCTCGGTTTCCATAACATGGAATGTGTCACCGGCCTGCGGCGCGCCATTGAGACCGAGTATCAGCACCGGAGTGGCCGGGCCTGCCTCCTTGACGCGCTGGTTGCGCTCGTTGAACATGGCCTTGATCTTGCCATAGTGAGTACCGGCAAGTATCACATCACCCACACGCAGGGTACCATTCTGCACCAGTACGGTAGCCACATAACCGCGACCTTTATCAAGCGATGATTCAATCACCGAACCGATAGCCGCGCGATCGGGGTTGGCACGAAGGTCAAGCATCTCGGCTTCGAGAAGCACCTTCTCCATAAGTTCCTCGACACCTATGCCCTTCTTGGCTGAAATATCCTGTGACTGATATTTACCTCCCCAGTCTTCCACCAGGTAGTTCATCTGGCCAAGCTGCTCCTTGATTTTGTCAGGATTGGCGGTGGGCTTATCAATCTTGTTGATTGCGAACACGATGGGCACACCGGCAGCCGATGCATGGTTTATAGCCTCCACGGTCTGGGGCATCACATCATCATCGGCGGCAACTATAATAATCGCCAAGTCGGTAACTTTGGCACCGCGGGCACGCATGGCGGTAAAGGCTTCGTGACCCGGAGTATCGAGGAATGTGATATGGCGACCGTTGGGGAGCGTGACATTATATGCACCGATATGCTGGGTAATTCCACCAGCCTCACCGGCGATTACATTAGCCTTGCGGATATAGTCAAGCAGCGAGGTCTTACCATGGTCCACATGACCCATCACGGTTACAATCGGCGGTCTGGGCTGCAGATCCTCCTCCTTATCTTCGGGAGTTTCGATTGCTTCTGTCACATCGGCACTAACGAACTCGGTCTCAAAACCGAACTCTTCGGCCACTATATTGATGGTCTCGGCATCAAGACGCTGGTTAATCGACACCATCACACCGAGGTTCATACATGTAGCGATAACCTTGTTGACAGGCACATCCATAAGTGATGCGAGGTCATTGGCTGTCACGAACTCGGTGATTTTGAGTATGCGGCTTTCGGCGGCTTCGCGCTCGGCATTCATCATCTCGCGCTGATGCATCTCCTCGCGGCGCTCCTTGCGGAACTTAACCGATTTTTTAGTAGCCTTGTTGGTGAGACGGGCGAGTGTCTCCTTAACCTGCTTCTGCACATCTTCTGTGCTGACCTCGACGCGGTTCTGTCCGCGGCGGTCGTTGCGGTCACGACGCCCCTTGTTGCGGTCACGCTGATTTGCACCCTGGTTACTACCCGGACGCTGCTGACCATTGTTATTATTGTTATTGCGGCGGTCAGTGCCTGTCTGGGCAGCCTTTGCCACATCAACTTTCTCGCGGCCTATGCGAGTGCGCTTGCGGCGCTCTGCATTTTCAGCCTTACGTTCATTTTTACCCTTCTTCTTGGGGCGTGTGCTCTGATTGAGCGTAGAGAGGTCGATTTTGCCGAGCACCTTCAATTCCGGAGTCTTGGTTTCTCCATTCAGGCGGAAAGGCTCATTATCCTTAACCTCCTGCTCAGCTGCACCTTTGGATTCCGGCTTGACCGCAGCTTCTGTCTGGGGTTTGGGCTGAGGTTTCGGTTTCGGTTCAGGATTGACTTCAGATTTGGGTTGAGGTTTGGGCTCTGACTTAATCTCAGGCTTGGGTTCAGACTTTGGTTCTGACTTCGCTACAGGCTCCGGCTTAACCTCCGGCTTGATTTCAGGCTTGGGCGCAGGTTTCGGTTCCGGCTTGGGCTCCGGCTTAGGTTCGGGCTTGGGCGCAGGTTTCGGTTCCGGTTTGGGCTCAGGCTTGGTCTCCGGTTTAGGCGCAGGTTTAGGCGCAGGTTTGGTCTCTTGAACTGCGGGCTTGCCGATATTCTCAAGGTCTATTTTACCGAGAATGCGTGGACCGCCCGCACGACGCGTAGCCTGCTCATCGGCCGCCTTTTCAGCCTTCTCCTTTTTATCTTCCTTGCGGGTTTTTATAAATTGCTCGGCGGTAGCTTTGGTATCCTTATCCTTGCTGAACTCACGTTGCAGCAATGCCACTGCCTCTTCATCGATACGGGCGTTGGGACCTGCGTCGACTTCAATATTCTTCTTGCGCAGAAAATCAACAGCTGTGCTGACTCCTACGTTAAGGTCTTTGGCTATCTTGCTTATCTTAGTGCGCATATACTGTGTTAGTGATTAATAAGTAGGTCAGTTCTCAAACTCGGCACGGAGCACTTCCATGACATGCTCCACGGTTTCATCTTCGAGATCTGCCTGGTCTATGAGTTCTTTAGGTGCGTTGAGCACATTTTTAGCGGTTACAAGACCCAGGTTCTTGAAGGTCTCGATTACCCAGTCGTCAATCACATCCTTAAACTCATCGAGCATTACATCGACTTCATCTTCGGCGAGAAGTCTGAACACATCGATTGAATAACCTGTGAGTTTCTGAGCCAGGTCTATGTTGGAGCCACCTTTACCGATAGCGAGACTTACCTCTTCGGGAGCCAGATAAACCTCTGCTTTTTTCTTCTCCTCATCGATTCGCATAGAGGATATTACAGCCGGTGAAAGTGCGCGCTGGATATAGAGTTGTGGATTTGAGGTGTACGACAGCACATCGATATTCTCATTGTGGAGTTCGCGCACGATTCCGTGGATTCTGGAGCCTTTCACACCTACGCAAGCTCCCACCGGATCGATTCGCTCATCATAGCTTTCCACCGATACTTTGGCTCTTTCGCCGGGGCGGCGTGCCACATCCTTGATGGTGATAAGGCCGTCATGAACCTCGGGCACCTCCATTTCAAACAGACGGCGCAGGAATCGGGGGTCAGTGCGCGACACTATAACCTTGGGATTATTGTTGGGGTTATCCACACGCTTTACCAATGCTCTGACAGTGTCACCCTTGAAAAGTCTCTGGCCGGGAATCTGCTCATCGCGCGGAAGCACAAGCTCATTCTGGTCTTCATCTACGAGCAGAGCCTCGCGACCCCACACCTGATGCACCTCGGCGGTGATTACCTCACCCTCTATCTCCTTGAATTTGGAGTAAACCGCATCTTTGTGCAGGTCCAGAAGTTTGGCCTGAAGTGTCTGACGGAGTGTAAGAATCGCACGGCGTCCGAATTTCTCGAAATAAATCTGTTTGGCCACATCCTCTCCAATCTCGCACTCAGGGTCAATCTCCCGAGCTTCGGTCAGACCGATCTGCATATCCTTGTTCTCGACTTCTCCGTCGGCCACAACCTCCAGATTCTGATAAATCTCGCAGTCACCCTTGTCAGGGTTCATGATCACGTCGAAATTCTCATCAGAGCCAAACATCTTCGCAAGCACATTGCGAAATGACTCCTCGAGCACTGAAATCAAGGTGGGTTTGTCGATGTTCTTGAGCTCTTTGAACTCAGCGAACTGATCGACCATATTCACTGTCTCTGCTTTCTTTGCCATTAGACTATTATTGAAGCAACCGGTATTGTCGCTGCCGGATTCAGTATCCTTTGCGATCTCCCGATATTCTGATTTATATTAATTTTTATTTTGAGTGCATGACGGAGAGGAATCAGAACTCCAACTCCACACACACAGATTTCACATCGCTATAAGCAAAGCGCTCGGTGTGAAGCTCCTCCACCGGTCTCTTGGCTCCCTCACGCTTAACCTTAACCTTTGTCTCGAGATCAAATCCCGATTCATCGGCTGCGGTCAACACACCATGCAGTTTGCGGCCATCGCAAGTAAGCACCTCTACCTTCTCTCCGATATTCTTAAGATACTGACGATGAACCTTAAAGGGAGATGTGAGCCCCGCCGAACCGACTTCGAGCTCATAATCCTCTTCATCGCGCGAGAATGCCTCCTCGATGGCCCGGGTCAACTCCACACAGAAATCTATATCAACTCCGCTGTCGGAGTCAACCTCGATCTTGATTTCATTGTTGGCACTCACAGTCACATCAACCGGGAAATAGTCAGTGCCGGCCAAACGCTCCTCAACAAAATCGCTTATCGCTTTCTTATCCATAATTATTTCTTTCTTCGGCAGACCGCAACTATCGGCATACCAAAAAATTCGGAGGAGACTGATGTCCCCTCCGGAATTTGTGCAAATATACTAATTTTCGGAACTATATGCAATTCCCTCCGCTAAGCAACCACAACAGAGAGCTGTCGCATCGTTGATTTTAAATATTTTTAACAATATTTAACTCTATAAATCTGCCAATTCTGCATCTATCGCCTGCAGGAAATTCTTCAGTTCCGGATTATCCTTTACGGCCTTGGCCAGAAGTTCAGCGGGATTAAGTTTCTTGATTTTCGCCACTTCCGGGTCGAGTGCGGCATGAACGCTTATACTATCGTTCGACAGTCTGTCGCGCAGGAACTCCACCAGTGGTTGCGCGCCTGCCGTGAAGGCATTAAGCTGAGGCACCCCGCTGACCATCAGCGTATAATCGTAGGGTGCAGTTCCGGTTTTGGCCGGTATGCCGGCGCGCAGTGCTGAAGCGAGCATCATTTTATCAGACACCTTGAGCGCATACTCGCGCCATACATCTGCAAACTGCTCATCTGTATACTGTTCGCATCTGTGCCGCTGCGAGGCTGACGCCTCTTTATCGGCATCGGCCAGGCTGAATGAAGAGGGTCGGCGGCCGCTGCGAGCTTTCACCGCGGCTGAAGCCGCCGGCTGAGTCGGTGTTGCACCCGAGGTCTGCATAACCGACCGTGAGGGCGCAGTGGTCTGAGAAACCGGAGGTGCGGGATTTGCAGACTTCACTGTTGCCGCTGATTGACCGGATGTCTTGGGGGTGCCCTGAGCTACTGCCGGAGCGCGCAGGGCCTGTATGCGCTCCGGCCCTTCAAAAGGGCCATCGGCCGGAGAATTAAGCTGCGAGAGCCTGATCAGTGCCAGCTCCACAAGCAACTGTTTATTGCTCGATGTGCGGTAATTCAGATCTGTGTCATTAAGAATCCTTATGGCCTGAAAATACCATTTCAGAGGGAGTGACCCGGCCTGCTCCACAAGTCGCTTCGAAACATCATCACTCGTTTCGAGCAGAGGCACGGTGCGCGGGTCTGCGGCAACCATCAAATCTCTGACATGCTGAGCGAGACTGTTCACAAAGAAGAGTGAATCGAATCCACGGTCACGCACATCTTTATAAAGAAGCAGTGCCGAGGCTGTATCTCCGGCGGCAAACATATCCATCAGCCGGAAGAAATAGTCATAGTCAAGCACATTGAGGTTGGCCACGGTGGCATCATAGGTCATCTTGCCGGCAGTCGATGTAGCCACCTGGTCGAAGATAGAGAGGGCATCGCGCATGGCACCATCGGCCTTGCGAGCAATTACGCCGAGTGCCCGCCTGTCGGCATCAATTCCCTCCTGCCCGGCCACGTAGGCCAGATGATCCACAATATCGGTTATTGTAATCCGCTTAAAATCATATATCTGACAGCGGCTCAGAATTGTGGGAAGCACTTTGTGCTTCTCGGTGGTTGCGAGAATAAAAATTGCGTAAGCCGGTGGTTCTTCAAGTGTCTTCAGGAATGCATTGAATGCACCTGAAGAGAGCATGTGCACCTCGTCGATGATAAACACTTTGTATTTACCGACCTGCGGGGGGATATTCACCTGCTCATTGATGGCGCGGATATGATCCACACCATTATTGGAAGCTGCGTCGAGCTCCATCAGATTGAAGCTGCTTCCCTTCTCGATAGCTTTGCAGGATTCGCACTCGCCGCAGGCTTCGCCATCGGCTGTTGGGTTAAGGCAATTGATTGTCTTGGCGAATATTCTGGCGCATGATGTTTTACCCACACCGCGCGGGCCGCAGAATAGATAGGCATGTGCGAGTCTGCCTGAAGAAATTGCGCCCTTGAGAGTGGCGGTAAGGTTTGGCTGACCAACTACGCTTTTGAAAGTAGCCGGCCGGTATTTCCTTGCGCTTACTATATATTGATCGCTCATTTATAATCGGATTTTCTTTTTCCAAAATTATAAAACCGATTCCAATTTGACAAACCGACCTGCAACTGAGTCAGAATATTTTGGGAAATGCAATAAGATTACCATTAGAAGTAGCCAGCCCCTCCTCGCCCCCATATATCACACCGATTATCAAACAATTTGCATATCTGACTTTTGCAAATTTAAAATCGGATTTTAGATTTACAAAAACAATAAATTGTCCGCAATTTTCATACTGTAGTTGGCGTTAGGCGTTAGATGTCGGATTTCAGATATTTAGTTGATTATCAAGTAGGGACGCGCCATGGCGCGTCCGCCGGTTGAGGATAGCTACAATAGCTAAAATAGCTTTTCTAACTTTATCTAAAAACCTAAAACCTAAAACCTATCATAACGATAATACAGAAATACCATGCATGGTAACGCCTTTTTGCTTGAAATATCTCAAAAGCCTCCAATCTGTCTTACACAAAATGAAATCACCTTGTCCTATACTATAACATTTCTTTCAATATCTATTAAATTTTAAGATATTTGACAATGTTTTTAATTATGGCTTGGAAGTTTTAAAATATTTTAATAATATTGCCATATGAATCATTCCACACACTTTTAACATCCACTTTTATGAAAAAGCATTTACTAATTACCCTTATTTGTTTTCTATTCCCGGTCATATCGGCCGGTGCGCAAGCTATACAGGCATACCCCGTAAGCAAAGGGAATGCTATCAATACTGTAAAAAATCACTTTGCAGGTCGTGATGTTGATTATTACATACAGAAAGATGGTTCTCCAGATGAATGGGTATTCTTTGTGGATGCCGAACCCATGAAAGGGTGGGAACACGAGTGCTATCGTGTCACGGTGCCACGGAATACCACATCATTATTTTCCATTAATATTTCCTCAATTACAACTTTGAAAACGCCTCCACCCGGAGATTTCGAACCGGTGGATCGGGTAAACAGGTATGGTTCATACGCGACAATACGCCCAATTGTTCCGAAATCCGGAATTAATAATGGAAGTTTTTCTGACAACGACAACACGTACGCAATAATTCTGAGTGGAGGTATATGTAAAGAAGCGAACCACATAAGATACTGGAATGACTGCTCTTTTATCTATCAAACACTGGTAAATAAATATGGAATCCCCAAAAACCATATTTATCCGCTCATGGCAGATGGGGACAACCCGGCAGTAGACACACAAACCGTTCAGGGTCAGTATATATCTCAATCTTTGGATCTTGACTTAGATGGCGAAAATGAAATCTCCTTAGCAGCCACGAAAACAAATTTCCAATCCACATTAAATACAATAAAACAACAGATTGGCAGGAATGGTCAGTTATTTCTATATGTAATTGATCACGGAGGGAGCACTGACTTTAAATCAAAATCATATATTTGCCTTTGGGGAAATCAGGTATTACATGATACAGAGTTAACCTCTATGCTTGAGCCATTTACTCAAAAGATGGTAAATGTCAATGTGGTATTAGGCCAATGTCACAGTGGAGGGTTCATTGATAATTTAACACAAGCAGGCTGTGTAGTTGCTGCTGCTTGTGCCGGTAATGAATCCTCCTACGCATGTACAGATATTCCATTTGATGAGTTTGTATATCAATGGACATGTGCGGTTAATGAAGCAAACCACATGGGGCAACCAGTAGCAGCTGATATAGACCTAAATGGTAAAGTTACAATGTTAGAAGCATTTCAATATGCCAAGGACCACGATAGAATATCCCCTGAACACCCACAATATAGATCTAACCCCCAATCAATAGGAGAGGATATGGCATTAAATTATATACCGCCATCATTTGATCTATATATAAAAGACAATCCTGAAGATACAGGCAAAGAACCCAACAGAACAACTAAGATTTTCTGGGATAGTCCTTCTGTATGGATTAGGAACGCAAGAGACACTTTTGAGATTCACGAGAATCCGATATTTGATTCAGTACATATTGCTTGTACAATCAAAGTAAAGATTCACAATCGCGGTAAGCACAGACACCTTAACTCTCAATGGTTGCATGTGTATTGGGCCAAGGCTTCAACTGCATTCTGTACTGACACATGGAAAGGTTTGGAATATTACAAACCGATGAATACTGATGCCCGATTTGTTACCGGAGGTCATTTAAGCCCTATTCAATTACCTGTAATTGAGCCAGGGGATTCAGTAATACTTAATGTACCATGGCTTATGCCAACTGATGCGGCAAATATAAGAGATGAGAACCACAGATATTGCATAAAAGCAAGACTTTCAAATTCAAGTGCTGATGAAGATTTTGAGAATGACGAACTGGAATTTGATGTTCTTGGCCGTAATAATGAGGCTCAAAAAAATGTGTCTATTATTTATAAGTATAATATAGGCCAACCTACGAATGTGTATATAAGGAATCCTAAAAACACAACAAAAAAATACACATTGGAACTTGTGCCACGAACACAGGACGACAGGAAAATCCTCAAATGCGCTAATATGTATATGAAGTTTAGCGATAAGATATTTGATGGCTGGAAAGAAGGGGGTTTATGCTCCACAGGATTAGATTTCGGTGACAACCCCAATCCTAATGTGAACCCTGTATATCTGCAATGCAAAGAATCTGAAGTAACCATTAGAGATGTGGTGCTTAATGCTAAAGAATTTGACACTATAGGACTAAGGTTCGATTTCCTTCAAGGGAAACAAAGTATTCAACCATACGTATTCGACCTAATACAGAAAGATGAAGAAGGTAATGTGATAGGAGGTGAAACATTTAAAATCGAGTCTCCTGCCATCAGTCTATTACCAATTGAAATCGAGAGTGAAGAGACAGAATCAGATGAGATACTCCTGACAGTCAATAATGATAACTTTACCACTATAAAGTGGATAGATGAATCAAATAACACCATTGGAACGGGTGAAACTATTACAGTTACTCCGGGAATGGCAAAAAAGAATATCACCGCAGTCGGATTCACTGCAGAGGGAGACATAGCAAACGACACCTATACATTAGGTTCGGTTAATGCTCTCAAAAATGTGACGGTAGATAATTCATCAAAGTTAATAAACGTAGAATTTAGTTATCCCACCACAGAAGGGGGTATGCTGACCATAATGTCTGTAGAAAATGGAGTTGTGGTCTCGCAAGAGATTCTGAATGCCGGGGTTAACCAACTTTCTATTCCAACTTCACCATTTGATCATGGATTCTATTCCATTTCTTACACCCTTAATGATGAAACTTTAGGATATTCAAAAATTAAAATTAACCAATAATAACGATAAAGCTATGAAACGAATTTTACTTCTGTTGGCGACTGCCTTAAGCTTATTCGCCGCTTTCGGTATCGAAACATATCCGCCTGAAGCTCTCGAGGTTTTCTCACAAAAATATCTCAATTCTCTAAAATGGGAGACTAAAGAGGTTGTCAATCTAAACATTGGAAATGATGAAAATCGAACCGCGACTCCTGTTAAGGTAATGCGCGTTTCCAACGACTCATACGATGAATATGATTCCGAAAAAAGATACATGGTTGTAACCGTGACCGAACCCGGTTCGCTCAACAAGGTAATTTACAACCGCGTAGACGACCTGGACTCCCTTGTAGTCAAAGGTAAAATCAACAAAAAAGATATCAATATTATAAGAATTTGCACTCTCTATGGAACGCTACAGGCTCTCAACCTGAAAGATGCTGAGTTTGAGAATAATACTATACCAAATGACGCATTCTGGAATGAATCCGAACAATGGCTTTTACCATCTTCCGGAGGAATGCTTCTGCGAGCTGTCAATCTGCGCCATGTAATTCTTCCGGACAACGTGCGAGAAATAGGCCAAAGGGCTTTTAATCAGGCTTTATATCTGGAAGATATCAATATTCCCTCGAATTGCACAAGTATCCTTGATTATGCATTTGCATATTGCAAATCAATGAAATTTGAGAAGCTCGTAATTCCTGATGGAACCACAAGAATCACCCCTTTTAGCTATCTCTATTGCGAGAGTATTGAAGAAGTTGTATTACCTGCAAGTGTAAAAAGAATTGAGACGGCAGCCTTCGAAAATTCCAAAATCAAGACAATTATTTTCCCTGAAGCACTGGAAAGCATTGGAACTGCCGCATTCTCCGGTTGTTATCTAACTGAAATCAGAATCCCTGAATCATGTAAAAAGCTTGGTGACCATGATACTTTTTCTTTGAATCCAACCTTAAGAAAAATCAACATTCCGGAGGGAGTCACAACTGTGCCGGATGCATTTCTCTCTACATGTCCCAACTTGGAGGAGGTTGAAATGCCATCTACAATTACCAAAATAGATCAGTATGCATTTTTCAAATGTGAGAAGCTGAAGAGTATCACAATTCCCGAAGGAACACGCTCAATAGAAAATTATGCGTTTTATGAATGCAAAAGTCTGACTGAACTTGAATTTCCGGTGTCGCTGACCGACATAGGAGTAGGCTCTTTTGAATATCTTTCAAATCTCCGCACAATATATTCCCGCGCATTCTGGCCGCCGGTGTGTAGTGGAAGTGTGGTATTTGGACCAAAAGATGGTACCATTAAGCCATTTATGACCAACAAATATATTCCGGTATATGTGCCAAGAGACTGCATGAAATACTATAAGGGCGCACCCGGCTGGTCATATTTTAATAATTTTATCGAGACCGATGACTTTACCGGTGCGGTGGAAGATATAATCTCCGATGATGGCACTGACAATAATGCAATCTACAACCTGCAGGGCATAAAGGTTACTAATCCTGCCAAGAACTCGATTGTGATCCGCAATGGCAAGAAAACAATATTCAGATAATAACTTCAGATAATTTACAAATGTCAGCCCGGGGTGCGAAGTGCTTTTGCAACCCGGGCTTTACTTTGGTTTTACCCCTCAATTTCGAGAAGTTCAAGATATCTGAGCTCTGCTTCATCAAGTTCGGAGGTAAGCTGAGGGAGCCTCTTCCCTGCTTCGGTAATCCTATCTACACATATATTACCGCTTGATAATTCGGTCTCGAGTGCGATTTTTTCAGCAGTGAGTTTCTCAATTAGCTCCTCCAGCTGCTGCATCTCGCGCTTCTCCTTGAAACTGAGTCGGCGCTTCTGCTCCATGCGTCTCTGTGCTTTAGATTCTGCTGCCGGTTTCGCCTCTCTCTGTTTCTTCTCTGCCTCTCTGACGCAATGCCGGTACGTGGAATAATCTCCCGGGAAATCACGCACATTACCATCGCCTTCAAACACAAAGAGATGATCGCATATCCTATCAAGAAAGAACCTGTCATGGCTAACCACTATCACACAACCCTTGAAATTGGCAAGGTAATCTTCGAGAACTGTAAGTGTAATCAGATCCAGATCACAATTCAGAACACTCTGCGATAAAGCATAAGTGTGTGCAAATTAGAGATTTCGGACTTCTTGAGGAATAAATTCTTATCAGATTAGTAGCATTAAAGGCTAAATAATTGGATAGGTTTGTTATTTCGTTGGGTGTTTATATGGTGTTTGTTGTTACAATCATGATACCACCATTGATACACCTATCGCCCGGGGCTTCAAGGGTGACCTGCAACAAAAAATTTTAATTATGCAGTACCCAAAAGTCCGCCTTGTATATGACAGGCGTAAGAAAGCGAATGCCGGGCTCCCGGCAGCTGTTGAAATAGAAGTCTATTTCGCCAAAAAAAGAATGATAATGTCGACCGGAGTGCGTGTGCCCCGGCATTGTTGGCACCCTGAAGCTTATGTTGTCAATCACCCCGATGCGCTGTTCTTAAACACTCAGATAGAGAATAAGCGGCGCGAAATCATGGATTGGATTACACAACTCAGTATCGAATCAAAGGAATTTAGCTTTGAAGCGCTCAGCGCCCATCTGAAAAAAGAATCGCAAGAGAATACCACACCCTTTATAGATTGGGTCAGTGGCCAGATCACTCAACGGCGCGACCTATCTCATGGCTCAATGAAGAATCATCAGAAGTTAGTCCGGGCGCTTTATAAGTTTGGACGGATAGATAGCTTCCCGGATCTGACCACTGATGCAATTGATGAATTTGATGCCTGGTTGCACACTCGAAATATTTCTCAGGCCACTGTGCACTCATATCATAAGATGCTAAAGGTATATGTGAGACGCGCACTCGCAAAAGGTCTCATCAAAAGTAATCCATACGATAAAATCAAAATTGATCGTGGCAAGTCAAATATTCGCAGATACCTCACAGCCGAGCAAATCGAATTAATCAGATCCGCGAAATTACCCTCGGGGTTGAATCGAGTGCGCGATATGTTCCTCTTTCAGTGTGCCACCGGTCTTGCGTATGCCGATATGATGGGTTTTAATCCTGATGCAGTTAAACAGCGCAATGATCGGCATGTCTATTGCGGGACACGCACCAAAACCGGTGAACCTTTCTATATTGTGTTAGGTAGAGAGGCCCGGGAGATCCTTGACCGAAACGGTGGCCGCCCCCCTCAGATGACAAATCAACAATATAACATCCGGCTTAAGGTCATAGCAGAAGCTGCCGGTCTTGATGAGAGGTTAACCTCGCACATGGCTCGCCACTCCTTTGCGGTGCGTGCACTTAATAGCGGTATTGCAATAGAGGTAGTGGCAAAGATATTAGGACACACCGATATTGCCACTACCCAAATTTACGCCAAAATCCTTAATAAGTCAGTTGAAGATGCTTTTGATACGCTCGATACATAGACCTACTTCTTATTCCTCATATAATATAGAGCTAAAATCAGAGCGATAACACCTATAGTCATAAGTGGCCATAACACAATTTGGCCCGGTCTCTCTTTCTCCACCACAGTATCACTGTGCTTTTCTGATCGAGCTTCCTGCCGTTGATTCTTAACCAGGGAATCAGCGGCATGTGTTTCTGCCTGCCGTTTTGAATCGTGCCAGCGGTCCCGGTAATGAACCTCGCGGATTCTCACAGTATCACCCACCACATACACAAATACCGAATCGGCTACTGTTATGCTGTCATGAACCGTCACCACTCGGTCAGTAATCCGCTCCTTCACCATCGATGTAGTATCAGTGTTGACCGTAATCTCCGAGTTTCCCGAAGTTTTATGAGTGGTGCGATGCGAGCAACTTACAAGTCCGGTAGGGAGCAAGATTATAATAATCAGCATGATTGCTAATGGTCGGAGCGTGCTTGCTGATGGAGCGCTATAGTTCGGTTTCATATATATAAATTTTTAGGTCTTAATTCGATAAAAGCAGTACCCATTCAGGATTCTGACGAGCAGGCGCATTCTTTGCACAATCGATAGCACACAGCCAATAACCCCCTTTATAGCTGACCACATGGGTCTCATATTGTCGAGTGAGCATATTGAAAGATCTATAAAGATAGGGTGCTGTCTGATTTGCCGGTATCCATTCCCCACGGTTCACTATTGCCGCGGTTGCGGCAGAACCTCCGGGCACATATCGCTTGAGTTCCGGCACCGGAACCTGTGTACCCTCTCCCATGGCAGGCACATATTTTGCAGAAGCTTCGGAAGCGTTCAATCCTTGCGCCCGCAATCTTTTTGACCTCGGCAATGCTTTGCCCGCAATAGTCGAGACCGCTGTCTTATTGAAATTTGCCATAGACTAAATAATTATGGTAAGAATCTAATTCCATTACATATTATCCGGGTTCGGTTCCTCCCTCGCGAGTGGGCTTGCTGATGGAAATCCAATGATTACTCAACTCTCCGGGATCACCAACCCAATCCGGTAATTCACCCGAACTTCTGAATGTGCCGGGTGGAATTATAACCCCTTGCCATTGGCCTGCTTCGTCCCAGAAATCTTTGTCAATACATTTATCCGGCATCAACTGCACAAGCGACATTTCCTCAGTTCCGGCTATACAGTCCAAGACGGAGGATGCTATCATAAACAGTCCCCTGGTGTTATGATCAGCCATTACCGGAATCAGACGCATCGAATCCTCATAGGCTTCACCCGATAAGGTAATCCGCCGACCCGCATACTGAGAAAGCAGTGCATTCCCTAAGGTTCTATCGATATAGTTCTTGATACCGGCGCGACTCATGCACCACACCGGCTCATTATCCTCACCGATTCTATACAACCCTAATTCGGTCATTGTCGGCATTCTAACCGCGCCACATAAGGTGTCAACACTAAGTTCCTCGCCAGAATCATCTACAATTATAGTAGTGGTCGTGTCTTGATATTTAGGTGCTTCACCGGTTATATCCGCCACTTCCAGACTCGGAGACTTGAATAGTCTCCATGGAATATGCCGTGCTAACTGCCCTGCTTCATCGCGCACACTTTCATTACTCAATGATGTAGGAAGCCCGATGTGCAAACCGTCTAATACCTCAACTACAATTGTGCCGGCTATCGGTGGATAGTGCATGATAAGGCCATCAGGTAGCTTCTCATGCCGCTCTTTTTTCGTCTTGCTATCATAAGCCGGATACCACAAAGGGGAATTTGTAGTAAAATCCTTAAGCGCGCGGGTATCATCATTATCACCCTTATGGGCCGACCACATAATAGTCGCTGTAGATTTCTTCATCAGATCCTCCACATTTCCATTCTTAAAATCAACCCAACCGGTATTTCCGGACCTTCCTACACTGCTTAATTCAGTCGGAAGCTGATTAACCGGCGAATATATATACCTGATATTACCCTCGAAATCCTTGAGGTAGATGCGCACCGGCATCGCGACTCCATAATTAGTCAGTTTCTTATATCGGCCCCAAGAATTATCATCTGAAGAATTGGGTGTGAAGTTATACAAATCATCATCTGCAGGGTGTGCCTCTTCAAATGGGCTGAATCGAGGATCCCATAGCATATCCATCTTGAAGATCAGAAATGGTGCTTGGCGCACATCTACTTGAGGAATAAATTTTGATTCCGCTCTCATCAGAACCGGGATATAGTCGAGATTCGGATTGCGCAAATAGATATGACCATTAGTAATACCCCTGTTTATGGTGATTAATTGAGGAAATCCGCGGAATCGAAACACACTGCCACCCGGAGCACTCCCCAGATAGGGCTCTATATACCCCCATGCCTCATCACTTCCGACCGGATCCCATGCCGATGTGCCCCCGGTGGCTGCTGTCCATAGAAATGAACACCAAAGGCTCCCGGCTTTAGGCTGTCCGTTGGTTTTGGTCAGAGCATTGTAGATAGCATATTTCTTTGCTTTCGGATCATTTAAATCTGTCTCAATATCCGGTGAAATTATGGTTGATAATCCATAGGGGGAAAATCCGACAGTGCATTTACCATATCGTTCAGCTGTACCCATCGTTTGCGAATTGCCGGACCACGCCACCCAAGGTTCCAGGCCTGTTTCTTCCGCATCTGACTCTATGGCAGCCCTTACATGCTCGGTATCATAAAGCACCACCTTGCCACCCCGCTGCACCAGATTCAACCCAAGGGGCATCAATACACCCTCAAGCATACTTCTCCATGATGACCACTCACGCTCTTCATCTTCAAAATTGAAGATGTTTACACATACCTTATCAAGATAATCAGATAAAGCAAATTCTTCGTTGTCGTAGTTGAATAGAGAGATGCCGGTTGCCACATGAATTTTCCCGAAACCAATATCACTTAATAATCTGCATGACTTATCTATAATATCCCGGATAGATACCATATAATCCTCAAAATATTTCGGGGAGACTTTCTCCAGATCAAGCGCACCGAAATCTGAGAAAGTCAGCGATACTTCATAGTTGCTGTTTCGCTCGTAGGGTTCTTCATAAAATTCAGGGTCAAGTGAACCGCTCCACACAGCGCGCCAACCGCCATACTCTTCGAGCAGTTCCTGATCATGATATAACCCCGGTTCCCAAGCTCGGCGATACACCTGCAGTACCCACTCGCCGGGGTGTGTGGCGTATATATGAGCAAAGTCCCGGTCACCTTCACTGATCACTGTCAAAACAGCCATAGCTCCCTGGACCGCTTGTTCCGGTTTCCATTCCTCCCATTCGATAGTGAGGGGGGATTCCTTGGGGAATCTGAGTTCTATCGGTGTTTCAGGGTTGAATGTAGCAGTAGGAGTTCCCCAGATCTCCACCTTCCAATCCACCGACTCACCTGCTCGCGGACTTCTCCCTGCGAAGCTGCCGCGATACATACATTTTGTTGGTCTCATTATGTTCTGCTTCTGCGTCTCTTGCGACGGTTCAATACGAATTCCAGCTGATCACCTCTTACTTTACATGACAGTGCACCTGCTCCATCAGCCTCGCCGATATAGGGTGCGAGCAATCCACCCAACTTATTAAGCGGAGCCACAACTTCCGGGTTATGCGATGCCCCGGCATACTCACCAAACATACCGATTGTAGGACCGAATGCAATACCACCGGCTGCATATTTCGGCAATGATGACATCATGGCTATAATAGCGGCCACTGCAGCCAACCCTAAAGCAATACCCACGTATGGAATACTTGAATTTGCAGACATCGCACCGGCCGAAGCCTCGGCTACCTTGGCCGTTGTGACCTCGCTCGATGTTGCCACTCTTTGAGCACCGGCGGCTGCCTCCTGTGTAGCACCCATGGTTGAAGCGGTTGTGGCTGCCTCAGTGGCAGCCTGTGTAATTCCGAATGCCTGTCCCATAGCCTGTATCATCTCGATAACTTGTGTGATGCCCTCATATACAGAGAATGCTCCATCTACCATACCGGCCAATTTATCCCATGCCGATCCTTGATCATTGATTGCATTGCTTATGCTGTCGATACCTGACTTGATGCCTTTAATTCCACCCCAGCCTGCTTTAATCTTGCTCATGCTGAGTGCGGACTTCTTGGCATATTTCTCATACTCGGTCGCAGCCTTTTTCAGACTTTCACGCTGCTGCTCGGTAATATCACCATCCATGCCGTTAAGCACATTCCTGATCTCACTAAGTTTGGAAAGCAGCTGATCCGTTGAAAGACCCTCAAGTGGAGATGCCATTGAATTAAATTTGGCGAAACCACCGGAAGCAAGATTATCGATATATTGGTCAAGCTCTGAGGGTGCTTTCGGTTTAGGATTTAGAGTGTTATCCCATGCTTCCTTGAGTGCCTCAAGCGCCTTTATCGTGGAGTTAATTTCTGTGCGCTCCTCGGCTTGTGCCTGTCGCAACTTGTTTTGATAGTGATTCAGAGCTTCATCAAGTTGCTCGTAGGTCTTTATCTGGTCAATTTGCGGCGGAGTATATTCAACCACCGGCATATTTACCAGAGATTCCTGAATCTCACGCAGCCGGTCTCTCTTTTCAACCAGCTCCAGTGTCTCCTTGCGGAGCGCTGCCAGCTGGCTGTCGGAGGCGATCAGCGCAGCAACCTGATTCGCTCTGATTTGCTCTTCAACTTTCTCAAGTTCATTCTGCTCGGTTTTGGCAGCTGTCGCACCGTTATTGCTATGCCCTGTTCCTGATGAAGATTTCGTGCCGGCACTCTTCAACGATTTGCTAAGCTCGGCAGCCTGCTGCATCAGTTCCTGAAGTTCCTTCTCGTCCTTGGCAATAAGATTTTCCGTAGACTCTGCCAGCCCCTTATTAAGTTTAGAGATATTGGCATTTGTTCCTGACAGCTGTTTGCCACCAAAACTTAATCCGGGATTGCTTCCCGGCTCCTGAGGATTACCCTTGTTATCATGAGTAAGATTGTAGAGAGTTTCCTTATGACCTGCTATTCGATTGGCCACAACTCGAGCTTGAGCTTCAATTACCAGTTGCTTTGCATAAAGCTCAGACTTCGATGTCAGAGTGTCATACCATGATGCAACCGATGAATAATAACCGAGCGATTCACCATAGCGCGTGTTTAATTCATTCACAAGGCGCGCTTCTTCAGCTTTGGTGCCGGTGAAATTCTTGGTAGCAGCTATATCGAGGGCAAGTTGCGCCTGCTGATCGCGAAGTGCCTGGTCAAACTGATTGGCCGATGCAGTAGCTTTATCGGTAGCGCCGGCCAGTTGTTCGGCAGTATCTTTACCCTTGGCCGCTGATGAAGTGAAAGCATCAACAGCCGCCGAAATACCCCACAACACCAGACCGACACCTGTAGAGGCTGCAACCAGACGTAAACTTGTGGCGAGCATTCTGGCAGCGGCCGATGCTGCATTCATGCCTGTTACAGATGCAATCAGCGTGGGGTTAATAAATTTGAAAGCACCATTTGCTCCGAGTGTGGTCGTGTATAAACCGCGCATGGCTACAGTGGCGCGTCCGGCATTGGCGGCTACCGCCACCAGTTGCGAAGCGATAGTGGTGTAAGGAGCAATCCCCTGCACCAAAGCTCCCAGCTGCTCCTTAACATCGCCCATGGCATTGGCCAGCTGCTTGGCTCTACCTGCATCAGTGGCAGCGAGGGCTGCATTCATATCACCTACATTATTGGTCACAATTTGGGCAAGCATGGCAGCTCGCTGCTCCTCTGTGCCCATCTTCAAGGCTTTTTTCTCAGCCTCGGTCATGGTGATACCAACCCTGGTTAATGCCGAAGTCTGACCCTGCATGGCTTTGCCAAACAGATTGGCGATTGTCACACAATCCTGCTGTGTCGCACCGAGTCCCTTCTGCTGTGCCACAAGATTATTCATGGCCGGTATCAGTGTTGCGAGTGCCGAATCAGTGCTTAAGAAGGTGGCAAGCTGCTGCGCCCCGGCCAATTGCACTTCATCGCCAATTACTCCGAGTTCCTGTTGAGCCGAACACAAATCTTTGACTCCCTGGATCTGCTCGGTGGTGGCTTCCATGCGTTGGCGCATCACCGTTTCTAATTTGGTCTCGGCCTCACTCTGCATTGTGTAAGCCTGAGTCAAATCCTGCACCACAGAATCCAATGCCGAAACAGACTGGCCAATCTGCTCGAATGCCTGTCCCAGCTGGTTGAAGTTGATTAGCGATGTGCGCAATTGCTCGGCAGGCGCAATACCATCATGAAATGCCTGCTGCATACGCTCCACATCTTTGACCAGCTCTTTCAATCCGCCGGTGTCACCTTTGAGTTTATATGTGATTGAGATTGTTGAGTTACTCATATCCCCTTGCTTTCTTTAATTCCTCAAATCGTTTGCGCTGCTCTTCGCGCGTCATTTTCCTTGGCGCAGCACTCCCATGAGCCTTATCAATATCCGGGATCTCAAATAAATCTGCCGGGGCAATCGGTTTGCTTGTGTAAGGAGAAATAACGATGGCAGCGTGAAGCCTGACAGCAGAGAGAAATCGCGTAAACTCTGCATCGCGCCCACGCCGCCAGTGTTCAGTTACCCACCCGAACTCTTCAGGTGTCATTGCCTCGAAGTCGGCAATCGAGAGTCCTATAATCCCGATTGCCGTACCATACAATTCATCTATTCCGGGCTGTTCTTTTTTTTTGACTGCTCATCATCATCGGAAGCTTCCTTATCCATTGAAGTCTCGGCTGTGTACCAGGCGCTGACCTCATTGGGGGTGATGTTGTCAAAAAACTCCTCAAGCGGCACATCAAATTCTTTCTGCTCAGCTTTGCACTGGCTCTTTATAGCGCACCATAACAGCACGCCCAGATCCTCGGCTGTCAGATCAGCCTTCAGCAGCTTCAGAAAGTCCCTGCCGGTCTCCTTGCGGAAACGGCTAAGCGCACCCATGGTTACGCGCGATGGGAATCTCTCACCGCAATACTTGAAATAACTGCTCTCCTTGATCATGCTTGTGGGTTAAAGATTTCAGGCGCTGCACAAATGCGAATCTCTCCATCGTAAGAAGCATCTTCTTTTGCCGTGGAGGATTCAGTCAATTTGGTAATAATGCCGGTTGCCTTGAGATAAGGATTGATATTCTCAGCATCGGAAACACCGCTCTTGGGTCGAAGAAAACACTCGACTGTTATCTTCTTGCGCTGCATCCAGAGATTGAGCAGCGTGCCGAAACCGTTAGCTCCATTAGCCTCAGCATCGTATGTGCGCAGTCCCTTGAATGAGATGGTAATCTTCAGCCCGGTTACATCTACATCGCTAAACATAGATATATCCACACCCGAAGTAATCGGCGCTTTTGTGGCACGTTCTTTTGTCTCACTCTCATAGTTGCATGTATGCTCAGTGCATGATGCAAGCCCTTTCATCTCACCTTTGGTATTCTCAAAAGCCAGCAGCACATCACTGCCATTTATGAAACCCGATGTCGGAAGATTCAAAGTTGCACCGCTGGGTTCCTGAACAATAGGGTCTGAGATAGGATTCAGTTCATCGTCCATAGTGATTATGTATTTTTAATTAATAATTATTTAATTTGTTTTTACTCTAAAGGTTAGGATTTGCACGAATGCCGGTATTCGGTCATCGAAATCTTCAGAAGCTGCCTCGAAGCTGCAGAACCTTATAGCATCATCGCGCCAGCCATTGAGAGTGGCCACAATAGCCTCGGCAATCTCGACACCCTCCTCCCATTCGGCAGTATACACC
>CAMWLY010000009.1 GCA_947175145.1 uncultured Muribaculaceae bacterium
AGATTTCACTATATCATATAAATCAGCATATGAAATTGTGGTATCAAGTGACTCAGACACAAAATTCTCGGCCGATATTTCCACGGCTACGTTTACCTGAAATTCATTTCCTATGGTTCTTTCATATTGAAATACACCGATTTTTGAGAAGAATCTCAGGTTCTTAAGATAAATCCTAAAAGTTTTCATAACCGAGGTTAGTTCTATCAGGCTACCGGAATCTTATCGATGCGGCGCTGATGTCTTCCACCTTCATATTCCGCTTTCAGATAAGCATCAGTAATTTCGATTGCCTGATCTTCGGTGATGAAACGCGCCGGAAGAACCAAGATGTTGGCATTATTGTGCTGCTTGGCAAGTGAAGCTATCTCAGGCAGCCAGCAAAGGGCAGCTCTGATACCCTGATGCTTATTGAGGGTCATCTGTATTCCATTACCTGAACCACACATGCAAATTCCAAAATCACACAGACCTTTTTCAACTGCTTCAGCTGCGGGATGCGCAAAATCAGGATAATCACATGATTCTTCTGAATCGGTGCCGAAATCCATGGTTTCATATCCTAACTTCTGCATGTATTGCATTATAACGTTTTTCAACCGGAAGCCGGCATGATCTGAAGCGAATGCTACTTTCATATTAATAAGAATTTATGAGAATCGTTTTCCTTTGAATGCATAGCGCACCATAAAGTAATTTGCAGGCACACAGATTGCCAATGCCGGCAACAATGCCAGTACCGGGGGCATAATATATTTAAATATTGCTACCAATCCGGTTTGCAGTCCCATATTTATGAGATGACTTGCTGTAAAAGCAAGTCCTTTTTTGGCATTTGGATCACTATGAAATGTGAAGAAAGAGGATAAAAAGAAATTAGCTATGAAACTAATTCCATAACTGATAATAGTAGCGACAACCGGAGTTACACCTACAGCTTTGTAGAAAACTACATACATGCCATATTGCAACACGGTGCAAAATCCTCCGACTAATCCGAATCGAAGCACCTCGCCGCGGCGACCACTATCACTAAAAAGAGCTTTAAGGTTCATAAGGTTAGTTCATCAAGCAATCTTACGCCGGTTCTCCCGACTCATCATGAGACTCAGCAATTTCCTTGTTAAGAGTGAAAATATAATTCAATAATTCATCTCTACCTTTTGCTTTTTCAGAAGATGTGACGAAAATCGGAGGTAGCTCTTCCCAAGTAAGAAGCAATTCCTTACAATATGAATTGACATTTCTCTCTGCTGCCTGGGGGCCAAGTTTGTCAGCCTTTGTGAAAACAATAGCAAACGGCACATCATGCTCACCGAGCCAATCCAAAAATTCCATGTCAATCTTCTGGGGATTGTGGCGTATATCTATAAGCACGAAAAGACAGGTGAGCTGCTTTCGATCGAGAATGTATCCATCAATTAGCTTGGTTAGTTTTTCACGCTGTTCTTTCCCTCTCGCTGCGAAACCATAACCGGGTAAGTCCACAAGATACCAAGTTCCATTGTCCATACTGAAATGGTTGATCAGCAAAGTTTTACCTGGCGTCTGCGAAGTCTTTGCCATCTTTTTGCTTTTGCATAGCATATTGATAAGAGATGACTTACCCACATTGGAGCGTCCTATAAAGGCATATTCAGGCACAGATGTATCAGGACATTTTGATACATCAGGAGAACTCACTTCATATTTTGCATTTTTAATATCCATAAGTAATTTCCTTTAACGAGTGAAATAATCACTCTCACAATTATAGAACACTTTTGCTATGCCAAGAGATTATTATGACTAAAGATAGCAGGCATCATGCACCAACGCGAGAGCATGATCAGCATCCTGTCCCGGCACCACTAAAGCAATAGTAGTTTCTGAAGCGCCATCAGAAATAGCTCTTACAGAAATTGAATCACGCTGCAAGGTATTTACCAATCTTGCACCAAGTCCCTTGATTTCCTTGATTGATTCACGAACCACTGCAAGAACCGCAAGATTATCCTCTACCTCGATACGTGTAACTTCACCACTATTCAATTCAGGCTTAAACTCATCTTCAAGAATTTCGGCAGCTCTCATCGCATCGCTTTGAGGTAATGCAATTGAAAAAGCAACACCATTTTCAGGCTGGGCCACCAGGAAGATGCTTATACCATTGCGCGCCATCGCATTATAGGAACGCGAATTAATCTGCGCAATATTAGATGCGAGTGAACCAGACACCATGACCATTGCAGTATTCTTCACCGAAGAAACACCCCTGACACATGAGGGCAGACTTTGGGCATGGTCAGTGATAAGCGTACCGGGAGCCGAGGGATTGTGGGTATTAAGAATCTTTATCGGAATATTTTTATGAAACACCGGATATATCGTAGGGGGATAAATTACTTTCGCTCCATACGAACATAATTCCATACTCTCAATAAAGGTCATTCTATCAATTACTGAGGCGCTTTTTATGATTCGCGGGTCAGAAGTCATGAATCCATCGACATCTGTCCATATTTCCAGCAGATCTGCATCGAGAGAAGCGGCTATAAGGGCAGCGGTATAATCACTTCCGCCGCGTCCGAGATTCGTGATTTCATCAGAGTCTTTATCCTTGGATATAAACCCGCCGGTCACTATAGTTTTGACCAAAGGTAATTTGATTGCCTGCTTAATGAGTTGGTCGGTAAGTTCCCTTGACGCGATATCTCTATTAAACCACTTTTCGGTTTTCATAAATGTGAGAGAATCCAGATGAGTGGCATTATTAAGAATATTTGCCACAATTATTGAAGACATTCTCTCCCCGAAACTAACAATCTGACTTAGCGATTTTTCCGGAAGATCGCGAATCAGGAATAGACCGGTATATATAGCGCTGAGTTGTTCCAGCAATTCCGATACCTGTGCGTTAACCCCCTCTTTAGCGGCATCAGGCACCATTTCATTAATAATATCGAAATGTCGCTGTGCCATTGCGGTCATGCTTTCTTTATAAGATTCATTTCCTGAAGAAGCATCTTTAGCAGTGGCTATTAATTTGTCGGTCAGACCGCCAAGCGCGGAAACGACAACAACCGCCGGCTCACCAAGCGAATCGACTATCGCCTTAAGATTTCGCAAACTTGCAACAGTGCCGACGGATGTTCCGCCAAATTTCAAAACCTTCATAGGTATTCTTATGATGTGATTTTGCAAAATTACAAAAAATAAACGAAACCAAATTGTGAAGCTAATCAATTCGAAAATTATGGTTAATTTTGAGAGATGAAAACCAGAACGCCACTGAATTTACCACCCGCCCCTCTGCGACTTAGGGAAGATGATGATGGATATACACGGGTGTTTGATCCGTTGCGTAAGAAATGGATTGTGCTTACCCCCGAGGAATGGGTAAGACAACACTTCACTTCCTGGCTAAGGAGTGAATTCGGATATCCCGCTTCTCTTATGGCCAATGAAAAGGGCGTCACTGTCAATGGTACTAAAAAAAGATGCGATACTGTAATATTTCGCAATGATGGCACACCGCTTGTAATAGTTGAATATAAAGCTCCTGATGTTTCAGTGACTCAGGCTGTATTCGATCAGATTGTCAGATACAATATGGAGCTTCATGCAGACTATCTGATAGTATCCAACGGTCTGAACCATTATTGTTGTGAAATAGATTATAATAATGGAGGTTATAGATTTTTTGATAAAATTCCGGCTTATCAGGAATTAATATCTCGCCTCAAACTGACAAATGGCTGATTATAATTATCTCGAACATTTAAATCCGCAGCAGCGTGAAGCTGTGGAATATTGCGATGGTCCCTCTCTGGTAATTGCAGGTGCGGGATCGGGCAAAACTCGTGTGCTCACATATAAAATTCTGCATCTGATCAGAAGCGGTATAGAACCCTGGAGGATTTTGGCTTTGACATTTACCAATAAAGCCGCGCGCGAAATGAAATCACGCATTGCCGAGGTTGCCGGGGAGCAGGTAGCCTCAAAATTATGGATGGGAACATTTCACTCCATATTTCTGAGTATTTTGCGACGTCACCCTCAGGAAATAGGATTTAAACCGGGTTTCACAATATACGATTCGGCTGATTCCAAATCATTGATTAAAATGATAATCAGAGAATTTGGATTAGATGAGAAGCAATATAAACCCAACACCGTGCTTTCTCAGATTTCCAATGCTAAAAATGCTATGATGACACCCGAGCAATATGCACGCGAATACTCGGACTCCGATAGGAAAGCTCACCGACCCATGATATCCGAGATATTCAAAGCTTACACAGAGCGGTGCAGAATTGCAAATGCCATGGATTTTGATGATATCCTGTTTTACATGAATCTGCTGCTCAGAGATCATAAGGATATATGTCGTCACTACCGCGAATATTTCAGGTATATACTCGTTGACGAGTATCAGGATACCAATTTTGCACAGCATTTGGTAGTAAGCCAACTTGCAAAGCCCACCAACCATATATGTGTGGTAGGTGATGATGCTCAAAGCATTTACTCTTTCAGAGGGGCGAATATCTCGAACATCATAAATTTAGGTAAAGCATATCCGGGCCTCAAAACATTTAAACTTGAGAGAAATTACCGTTCGACTAAAAATATAGTCAATGCTGCGGGTACCTTGATAGAGAAAAATACACCTCACCTTCAAAAGCAAGTATACTCGGAAAATGAAACCGGTGAACCGGTCGAGATTATTCAGACCTATAGCGATCTTGAGGAAGCATACGTGGTGGCTACCGGAATCAGTGGAAGAAAGTTATCCGAACATGATTCCTATGATGATTACGCTGTACTATACAGAACCAATGCACAAAGCCGTGTGCTTGAAGAGGCATTGCGTAAGCGGAATATTCCTTATCGATTAGTCGGAAGTACATCGTTCTATCAGCGCAAGGAGATTAAGGATGTAATAGGTTATTTCAGGCTTGCAGTCAATCCCGACGATGATGAAGCGCTAAGAAGAGTAATAAATTTTCCGGCACGCGGAATCGGAGAAACTACAATAAAAAAATTACAGGAAGCCGCCACTCGCGACTCAGTAAGCATATGGCAGATTATATCTGACACCGAGAATCACACTGTATCAATAAATTCCGGAACCCGAAAAAAGCTTGACAGCTTTGCTTCAATGGTTTCTGAATTTATAGAAGATGCGAAGAAATCTAATGCGTTTGAAGTCGGCCAACTGATATTTAACCGCACCGGAATTTTGCTTCATTATGCCCACGACCACACTCCGGAAAGTATATCGCGCAGAGAGAATCTCTCGGAAATGCTTAATGGTTTGCGCGAATTTGTAGAGTATCGCACGGAAACCGGTGAAGGTAAAGATGACATGTCGGCATTTCTTTCTGAAATTTCATTGGCAACCGATGCTGACGAAAAAGACACCACCAATGAGCCGAAGGTAACACTTATGACTGCACATGCAGCCAAGGGTCTTGAATTCAAGCATATTTATATAGTCGGTGCCGAAGAAGAACTGTTCCCTTCAGCTATGGCTATGAATAGTCTTGCCGAGATTGAGGAGGAAAGACGACTCATGTATGTAGCTATCACAAGGGCAAAAAAGACCTGCGTGATAACCTATGCCAAAACTCGCTTCCATAACGGACAGACAAAAATGTGCAGTCCGTCGCGGTTTCTCGCAGAAATCAGCACAAAATATACCCGACGTCAGGACTCCGGCGATGATTTTCAGGATTCAACTTATTCATACTCGAATCCTTACAAAAACTATCATCGACAGCAAACACAGTCTTTCACTAAACCTACAATCGAAGGTAAACGTAACATTAAAGAAATTGGATTACAATCCAAAGAACCGGATCATAGACTCTGCGAAGTTCCTATCGGCAGACGAATTGAGCATTCACGGTTCGGTGTCGGAACGGTTACTGCACATGGCAATGTGGCCGGTGAAGCAAGCATTACTGTGGACTTCGGACCTGTTGGCCTGAAAAAACTACTGCTTAGATTTGCCAAATTCACAATCTTGCCGGATTAAAGCCTTCATATAGAAGTTATAATAACTGTAAAACATACCGGTGGAATTAACCGGCAAAATCAGAACAATGATTAAAACTCCATACTATATAGTCTACGAAAGTAAGCTCAGACAAAACCTCAAGAAACTGAAAAAAGTCAGTGAAGCTGCAGATTTAAAGATAATCATGGCATTTAAAGCTAATGCCCTTTGGAAGACATTTCCTGTCATTTCAGAATACTTTAAATCTTCGACGGCCAGTTCGCTCAATGAGATGAAATTGTCTCTGGAATATCTCGGAGGTACCGTACATGCATACTGTCCGGTATATACAGAAGAATCATTTCCTGAATTTCTGAAAGGCTGCACACATATTACATTTAATTCTCTGGCTCAATATGAGAAATTTCGCCCCATGATTGAAGCGGCCGGGAATCGGGTATCGGCAGGATTGAGAGTAAATCCCCACTGCAGTGTGATAGAAACAGACATATATAATCCATGTGTGCCCGGGAGCAGATTTGGAGAAAATCCTGATAAACTGAAAGATGGATTGCCTCATGGAATCGAAGGTCTTCATTTTCATGCTCTTTGCGAGTCAAGCAGCTATGATTTGGAAGCTGTGCTTCAAGCGTTTGAAGAGCAATACGGACATTTGCTGCCGCAAATTAAATGGCTCAATATGGGTGGCGGGCATCTGATCACACGCAAAGATTATGACACCGAACATCTCATAACACTGATGCAGAACTTGCATAAAAAATACCCTAATCTGGAACTGATAATAGAACCGGGGAGTGCATTTACCTGGCAAACAGGAGATTTAGTAACAGAAGTTCTCGACATTGTTGAAGATTCGGGGATTAAGACTGCTATCATCGATGCTTCATTTGCCTGCCACATGCCAGATTGTCTTGAAATGCCTTATAAGCCAAAAATTGCTGAAGCACTTGAAGATAATGACAGTATGATTCAAACCCAAGGCATATCCTATAGGCTTGGGGGAAATTCATGCCTGAGCGGTGATTTTGTCGGGGACTTGAGATTTGACAGAGAGCTTAAAGCCGGAGACCGACTCACGCTTCTCGATATGAATCATTATACTACTGTAAAGACTACTATGTTCAACGGTGTCCAACACCCCTCTATATGGTGGCAACCTGTCAATGGCGAGGCGATTCTGCTTAGGGAGTTCACCTATGAAGATTACAAGAACAGAATGGACTAATCCGGATTCCGAATTTTTAATTACCTTTGCATTCTAAACCAAACCAAAGAGACTTGAATGAGCCGTACCATACGATTCCCGTGGGTATATTTCTGGGCTTTATTAGCTCTTATTCCAATCATTTTATTGCGAGATTTCAATCCCAGCAATGAATTGAGATATATAAGCATTGCTTCTGAAGCACTGCGCGACGGGCATATATTTACCTTTTACAACCATGGAATCCCATACGCGGACAAGCCTCCATTGTATTTCTGGCTTACCATGGGAGCATACTCTCTCCTTGGGAATCATTGCATGTGGTTGCTTAATATGTTCTCGATTCTGCCGGCTTTCGTTATCGCCGAGGTAATGCAGAGATGGTCCAAAGGGGTTCTTTCGGAAGACTTTAGCACAGAATCAAAGGTTTTGTTACTTACATGCGGTTTATTCTGCGGCATGATGGTCACACTGCGCATGGATATGCTGATGACAATGTTTATAGTTCTGGCTTTGTA
Organism: uncultured Muribaculaceae bacterium; assembly: GCA_947175145.1. Classification (GTDB taxonomy): domain Bacteria; phylum Bacteroidota; class Bacteroidia; order Bacteroidales; family Muribaculaceae; genus Lepagella. The sequence continues at coordinate 7,727 of CAMWLY010000009.1, forward strand.
TCAGGCATATAAGATTCAGCGCAGTCCGGGCCCGCTAACATGGAAATCCAGTTTATTGTTTGGTTTATGGATATTCCTCGGAGTATTTTCCAAAGGTCCTATGGGAATACTTATACCGCTTGTCTCGACAACTGTATTCATGATGCCCGGATATGGTGCACATTGCGAATATCGGGGGTGGAAAGCTTGGTTTCGCGTATGGAACTGGCGTGCATGGCTCTTATTATTGGCATTATGCGGTTGTTGGTTCGGTGCTGTTTATGCTGAAGGAGGAACCGGGTATCTCGACAACCTTCTTTTTCACCAGACTATGGACCGAGCGGTAGATGCTTTTCATCACAAACGTCCTTTCTGGTTTTATGCGCGATCCATATGGTATACAATGCTACCATGGACCTTCCTGATAATCGGAGCTGTCATCTTAACCTGCATAAGATGGAAGAAACTTGGAAATGACATAGAGCGATTTTATGTTTACGCCGGTATATCCACATTTGTACTGCTTTCTTTTATCAGTTCAAAACTTGATATATATCTTATTCCGGCGTATCCATTTTTTGTGTATCTTGCCGCCATATATGCGTCAAGATACCGGACTTCAAAATGGGTTAAGGCCTCAATTACAGTTCCCGCAGTAATTCTAAGTGCGGCTCTGGTGGCGACTTGGTTTATACAGGGTAATGAATCGACTAAATGGCTGCATTGCTGGCAACTATATGTTGCGGCTTTCGTATTGACTATCGGAGGCATTATGACAATCGTAGCAATCTGGAAAAAGAATAATCTGAACATGGCAATCCGCAGTATAGGTATTTCCTTATGTATAGGTGTATTTATTGCAGGATTAGTGGTACCTGATATTAATGATCGCCTCGGATATGGTAAAGTTTCCGACCAAGCTATTGCCGATGCTCAAAGATTGGGAAGAGACAGTATTTATAGTTATAGGGTGCGTAGAGGAGAAAATATCGACGTATATGCCGGAAGTAAATTTCGGCAACTACCGGACACTTTATCTGAATCCGAAATGGCAGAATATCTTCGCAATGGTATCATTATCACGCGCAGCAAATGGTTACCATTATCCACAGGTGGCAAGGAACTTTCTGAACCTGTAGGAGATCACTACGTGGTATATGCCATCGATTAATAATTCGGAAAAATATGAACAAGACATCGGAATATGATTTCACCATTGTGGTGCCTATATACAATGAGATAGATAACATGGGCGCCATAGAACAACGCTTAGGTGATTTTCTAAAACATTCCTCAAGGAAAGCATGTGTACTCCTGGTCAACGATGGATCATCTGACGGGAGTTTGGAAGCTATACGCGATTTGTGTCGGAGAAATCCTGATTTCTATTATATATCTTTGGCTAAGAACAGTGGTCTTAGTGCCGCTATAAAAGCCGGAATTGACTCCACATTTTCTCCACTTGTAGGATATATAGACGCTGATCTGCAGACCGATCCTGAGGACTTTAATCTATTGCTACCATATGCAGACGAATATGCTCTGAGCATGGGCATACGAGCAAAGCGAAAGGATACTCTTGCCAAGAAACTTCAATCCAAGATTGCAAATAAGTTTCGACGTTCGATGACCGGCGATGATGCCATCGACACCGGTTGCCCGCTAAAGATAATTCAGACGCCCTACGCCAAACGAATACCATTTTTTACCGGTATGCACCGTTTTCTGCCGGCATTGATATCGCTTCAGAATGGCACAGTGCGACAAGTTCCGGTTCGCCACTATCCTCGCACCGCAGGTGTATCGAAGTTTTCTTTGCGCAATAGATTCTGGGGACCGCTCGGCGATTGTTTTGCTTTCAGATGGATGCGCTCCAGATACATAAATTACTCTTTGGGCGAATCTTCGTTTGATAATCAACAACCAAAATATATTGCCGAAAAATAGTTAAGCATGCCCTCTTGGTTGATATACAGTATCGGATTCTCCGCCCAAATATTTTTCTCTGCGCGAATACTGATTCAATGGATTATGTCGGAAAGAGCCCGCAAGGTACTCTCTCCGTCGATATTCTGGATTCTCAGTATCTGCGGTTCATATATTCTTTGCATATATGGGTGTCTGCGTCATGACTTCGCCATAGTTTTGGGGCAATTTCTATCCTATTACGTCTACCTTTGGAACCTTAAAGCCAAAGGAATATGGAAGAAACTCAACACTATCGTCCAGGGTCTGCTGCTGCTTACTCCTATCGCTGCAATCCTATATGGCATGACCGATACCCGGCAATTAATCGACTCTTTTTTTGCAAATGAAGATGTGCCTTTATGGCTTCTGATATATGGGTCCGCCGGCCAGATAATTTTCACTCTGAGATTTATTTACCAATATCTCTACTCCAGAAGAGAAGGAGAATCAGAATTACCTGCCGGTTTCTGGTGGTTGAGTCTTACAGGTAGTCTGGCGATAGTAAGCTATGGAATATTCCGACAAGACCCGGTTCTTATCGTAGGTCAATCGTTTGGACTTGTGGCCTATATCCGAAATCTCTGGATTGGCTACAGACAAAAAATTAAGTAAAAAGTTTGAACACTAATTCATGCAGCAAATCATATCGATTTGAAGCTGAATCAATACCTTTGTATTTTGCATCGAATTCCCGGATGTAATGAATAGCATTCACAGCCTGTGCAGGATTATAGTTGCGCATACCCGCAGCAAGAGATCTGAGTTGCACCTGGGCTTTGAGACCGAGATTGTCGCGCAGTGAAGCCTCGGACTTGTCAGGAAGATAGTGAGCTATTACAAGGTTGGCGAAATAGTTGAAAATCAGGCCAACTGATTTAATTATGCTCTCCATATTATTAGTCTCCTCAAAATACTTTATAATTCTGACAGCTTTGGTATAATCCTTGCGACCAAGAGCATCGACAAAATCATAACCACCATATTCCTTGGATATTCCGGTATGCTTCTTTACATCATCTGCGGTAATCTGCCGCCCGGAAGCGATCTGAACCAATTTTTTAACCTCACCGAAAAGCTTGCTTAGAGGAGTGCCTAAATATTCGCATAGCATTTGCATAGCCTTCTCCTCAATACTGATTTTGTTATCTTGACAAAAGGCGCGCAGATGCGAAAGAACTTCATAGTCGCGTGGCAGAGGGCTGTTAAACACGATTGCTCCCCCGGCTTTTGCTGCCTTCATCAGCTTTGATGAGGTAGAAAAGGGTTCACCTTTGTACACTACCACGAAAACTGTGGCCGGTGCCGGCTTTTCAATATATGGTGCCAAACGCTCAAGCTGAATCTTTGCTCGCTCCATGGATTGCGCCTCACGCAAAATCACAAGTCTGCGATCCGACATCACCGGAAACTGCTTCGCGGCTGCGATAAGATAATCTATATCAGTATCCTGCCCGAAGAACACCGAATAATTAAAATCACGCTCCTCCTCCGGAATTACATATTTCTCCAGATTAGCAGTAATCAGATCCAGATAATAGGGTTCGTCACCCTGAAGTATATAGACAGGATTTAGATTCCCTTTACGGATGTCGGATATTATATCTCTCGGACTTTGAGCAGATGAAGCTTGTTTCGCCATGGATAACAGGGTATTTATTAAATTAGCGGGATGGTTTGTGAAGCAATGGTCTCCACAAAAATAATACAAACAGAGTAAACAGTATCAAGCTTGCCAGAGGCCAAACCGCTCCGGTTGTATCTATAGACTCAAAAATGGATATATCTCCACCATTAGCCGCTACCCACGCTGTGACAACTACAAGAGAATTATTTAAGGCATGTGCAAAGGCAGATACCCACAGCGAGTGCGTATAATAATATAGGTAACCGAAAAGCGCGCCGAGAATAAATCGAGGCACAAATCCATAAAACTGGAAATGAAAAGCACTAAACAAGATTGCTATCAGAATAATAGACAGATGATGGTTGACTCCTGAGGAGACAAGAGCTCTCTGCATTCCGGCTCTGAAGAATGATTCTTCCGCTAATCCGGTGAGCACACCAATAACTAATATGCCGGATATTAATGCTCCTACAGACGATGACCCTAGAATCATAGATGTGGTATCAGCGGCAGAATCCTCCCATTCACGCAACCGGCTTTCAAGAGAATCCAATGATTCGGGGAAGACCCAACCGGCATTCCACTCCATCAGAAAGTTAATAAATGGCAATAGCAATATAAGAGCTAATGAAGCCCCGATAAACTGTCTGAACCTTATGTCGGTAGTGACTCCAAGAAACTCGAGCGGCCGCGTATTCACTAAACGAGCCATCAACCAAGCGGGGAATATGAATACAAAAATCGCTTGGAAAATGGATACTATCAGAAACGTCTCTCTCGGTTGATCCGGCAAAATAGAATCTATTACCGGTTTGGCGATTGAGACAATAAGAAGACCGAGGAAAAAGGTCATCAGCAAGACGCCGAACTTTATAATTAGTCCGGCGCCCCGCTGATTTTCAGTATTCTGTAAATTGATCAATTTAGTGCTACTCTATTTCTTTACTGTATGTAAAAACTTATCGTATGCGTCCCAATCGGTGATTGGAGCTTTAGCGACTCCCGATTTCATCGCACCTCTGACTATTGCCGGTGGAACTTGATAAAGGAGTCTTGGGTCAAATGGTTTAGGCAGAATATAATCCTTACCGAATTCCAGTGACTTAAGCTCATAAATCTTCAGAATTTCTTCGGGCACAGGCAACTTGGCAATAGAAGCAATTGCATAAGTGGCCTCAAGTTTCATATCCTCATCGATACATGTAGCTCTACAATCAAGAGCACCACGGAAGATGTATGGGAATCCGAGCACATTATTCACTTGATTCGGGTAATCGCTTCTACCTGTCGCTATAATCAAATCAGGACGTGTGGCGATTGCCAGATCATAACTAATTTCGGGATTCGGATTTGCAAGGGCAAAAATCACGGGCTTCGGAGCCATGTCAAGAACCATAGCCGGAGTCAGCACATCGGCCTTGCTCAGCCCCAGGAATACATCTGCACCTTTGATTGCTTCCGCGAGTGTATGGACATCTCGGTCGGTAGCAAATTCACGCTTCTGGGGATTTAAGTCCATACGGTCTGCGCGTACCACACCCTTGGAATCGCACATCACAATATTTTCCGGATTAACTCCGAGTCTGATGTAATGACGTGTGCAAGAAATGGCGGCAGCACCTGCACCGTTGACCACAAGCTGAATGTCGCCGATCTTTTTACCCTGAATTTCAAGGGCATTAATCAATGCAGCTCCGGAAATGATAGCTGTGCCGTGCTGGTCATCATGCATTACCGGTATATCGCATTTCTCCTTAAGTTGATCCTCAATCTTGAAGCAATCAGGAGCCTTTATATCTTCAAGGTTTATGCCACCGAAAGTTACCGATATAGCCTTTACTGCGTCAATAAATTTATCGGGATCTGTCTCATTTACTTCAATATCGAACGAATCGATTCCGGCAAAAATCTTGAAAAGAAGTGCTTTGCCCTCCATTACCGGTTTAGAGGCCAATGCTCCTATATCTCCTAAACCGAGCACTGCAGTGCCATTGGAAATTACGGCTACGAGGTTACCCTTATTGGTATATTTATATACGTCAGTGGGGGTCTTCTCTATCTCAAGACATGGATAAGCAACACCCGGAGAATAGGCAAGAGATAAATCTTTTTGAGTTGAATATGGTTTGGTCGGCATGATTTCTATCTTGCCGGGCCTCCCTTCGCTGTGATATTGAAGAGCCTCTTGTTCCAAACTGCTCATAACCTTATAATTGTTTTTATGGTTTCAATTTATGGTTAAAAAATCACAGGCATTTGCCTGCTAATTTCTATCTTTGTAATCGCCTGATTGCTTTCATGACTTTTGATCCAATCACGCTATTAATAACGCAAAGATATGAAAAAATCCGTCTCTGCAACTACAAAACTTGGTGAATTTGTCATAGAACATCTTCATGATGATCCTAACAAACTGATTTTGACCGGTAATAAGGATTATCCTGATGTAGATATCAAGCAGGCCGCTCTGCAGATAGAATGTAGACGTAAGACCCGGAAAAAGCTCCGGAATTTCAATAACCATGCTGATTTTCTCTATCCTACGTCACTTGCTGCCGAACAGGCCACACATCAGGGAGTAGCGCTCTTTCACAGTCGATTATTAAATGGCGCAACCAATGTTCTTGATATGACGGCGGGTCTTGGCATCGATGCTTTCAGCATAGCACTCGCAGATGAAAACAACGGAGTGAATGTCACTGCCTTGGAGCTTGACCCTCTGCGCGCCGCTACACTCAGACACAATCAGATTGTTCTTGATTTGCAAAATGTTAAAATAATTGAGGGAGACAGCATATTATGGCTACAAGAACAAACTGACAATAATTCTTCAAATCAACCACTGTTCGATTTGATATTTATTGACCCGGCTCGTAGAAACCAAAACGGACGAACATACTTTTTTTCTGATTGTGTGCCGGATGTGGTATCTAACCGGAATCTGCTGATTAAAGCGAGCAATAGAACATTAATAAAGGCCTCCCCAATTCTTGACATCACTCAAGCTCTTCGTGAACTACCGGAAATCTCTAAATTTTACATAGTGTGTGTAAAAGGTGAGTGTAAAGAGGTGCTTTGCGAATTGTCTTCAGTCGATACTGAACCTAAGATTATGGTTATCGACCTTGATGAAGATGGTAATCAGATAAGCGAGATTGAATTCAGTTACTCCGAAAGAGGTAGTCGGAAAGCAACATTATTATCTGAGAATTTTAATGTAGATGAATGGAACTGGCTTTATGACCCTAACGCCGGAATACACAAGGCTGACTGCGGAAGTATACTCTGCAATTTATATCCGGGGTTAAAAAGAATCAGCACTGACACTGATTTATATGTTAGTAAAGAGAAGATCGACGGATTCCCCGGCAGACGATTCAAGATAGAGGAAGCGGCAGACAAAACCACAGGCTTGAATTATGATGTAGCGGTAAGAAATTACCCGCTCACCTCTGCTCAGGTTGTCAAGAAGCTGAAATTGAATCCCGGAACTGATGGAAAAATGATGTTTGGTTTCAGAATCGGCAAGAAACCAATCTTAATAAAAACTCACAAGGAATAAAAATTTGGAACGCTGTTTGCTGTTAAGACAGAATCAGGAGGTGGACCAATTATGAGAAAGACAATTGAAACCCAACATAAAGAGGTAACCAAAGCTGTAAGCGAGCGCAGATTGAATCGGGCAGCACATATAGTTGATGAGATGCTCGTGTCAAACAATCTTTTGGCGGAACGAGAACGCCTTGCTAAAACTCGCGAAACATATCGGTATCTAAGTGATTTCATGATGAGTGGTGCGAATGACCCGGGAAGAGCGGGCGTAATTTCCGACATCGGCAACACACTCCTTTCACTTGCCGACATAGCAATGCGAGCTGAGCGCGCCAAAGATGATTCCGGATATTATTATTCGACTTTGAGATTCAACACACTTAGAGGTGAACGAGTTTCGGATATTTTGAATCAATATAATTCAAAGATGGCCGAATTAGGCTTGCATGATGCTTCTGACAATAATTCGATAAGCATACGTAAAGAATGCGAAAGCCTTCTCGAACGCCTTTTCAATACACTCTACACTTCTCTTGGCAATGAGAGTGCAACTAAAGATATTGTGGCATACGCGGTATCAGGATACGCCGACAACAATGCTCTTGCAGTCGCCATAAGCGCCATGACATTAGCTCTTCTTACTTGGTATGATAAACTGAAGGTTGAAGCTCTGCTTGATATTTTCGAAAATACGTCTGACGACAAAATACGCGCCCGCGGACTTGTCGGCCTTTTATTGGCATTATCTGCAAACAAATCTCGCATAGTATCTGATTCTGCACTTTTGGCCAGATTGTCATTATGGCAGGATTCTATAGAAATCTATCGCATTCTTCGCGAGACAATCCGAGTAATCGTAGGAACTCGCGATACCGAACGCGTAAATAATAAAATGAAAGAGGAGGTTTTTGCGGAGCTGATGAAATTGAGACCGGAGATTATTTCAAAACTCAGTGAAAATCCGGAAGATGCAGCATCTCTGATGGATATAAATCCTGAATGGGAAGAGATACTTGAGAAAAGCGGATTGAATAAGAAACTGATGGAACTCAGCGAACTCCAAAGTGAAGGAGCTGATTTTATGATGTTTTCATTCGCAAATCTCAAGCAGATGCCATTCTTCAATAAAGCCGTGAACTGGTTTATGCCATTTGATTCCGGACATAGTGAACTCGAACTTAATAAGGAGTTGACTCAATTTATTGATACCCTCAGCGAAATCAACACTCAGATATGCGATTCCGATGTATATTCGCTTGCATTCGCACTCACCAAGATGCCTGAACAGCAACTTAAGATGCTTACCGGTCAAATTAGCTCCCACATCGAGCAAATGAATGAGGAATTAAAGTCCCGAGCCCGGAAATCTACTACTCCGGAGTTTGACACTGCGGTTCTCAAATATGTAAGAGATCTTTACAGATTCTTCAAGTTATTCCGTAAGAAAGAGGACTTTACAGATCCATTCGATACCCCATTTGACTTTTTGAGTCTTCCGGTAGTAGGAGACATGATGAGTGATCACGAGGTACTTGAGATAATCGGCAACTTCTATTTCAAGCGCGGATATCATAAAGAAGCACTCCCTATGCTCATGATTCTTTCGGAAGAAGAGGCCGATAATGCATCACTATGGGAAAAAATAGGCTACTCACTTGAGAAAAGCAACAGATATTTTGACGCGCTTGATGCCTATAATAAAGCGTCGTTGCTTAAAACCCCGGGACCTTGGCTTACCCGCAGGCTTGCATATACACTAAAAAAATTAGGAAGATACTCAGAAGCAGCTGAACAGTATGAAAATGCACTGACCATGAATCCGGAGAATCTGAGTTTGCTTCTCTCAGCAGCTTCCGCGTATATTGAGGCCGGTAATGCTGAAGCAGCACTCAGCCACTTGTATCATGCGAATTATATTAGTGAAAATGACTGTAAAGTTCTGAGATCTCTTGCCTGGGTTGAGCTCCTCTCCGGTCACACGGATAAGAGTCTCGATATTTACCTGCGAGTAATATCGACAGATGCCAAATCATCAGACTACTTGAACATCGGGCATACCATGACAATCAAGGGTAATCTGCGCGAGGCTGTAAATTATTACAGAATTGCATTTGAAAAAGATCCAATAAACTTCGAAAAGGCATATAAAGATGATATACCACGGTTGGTCAAGTTAGGTGCGGAGAAATTGACAATGCAATTACTGCTTGATCAAATTATGAAGGAATAAATTTTTTGAAATAAATTTCGGAAATTGTTCCACACTACTACATCATAGACCGGTACTAAGATATAGCTAATTATCTTATTGCCGGTCTAATTTACGTGGAACAATTATACACTTATATTTCATAACTTATCTTTCTGAGTACTTGCTCTTTACATAATTTACCTACCACTCTTCACCTTAAATGTTAATATCAAAAAGTCAAACAATTGAAAATCAAATTCATAAATTATTGCACATAAAAACAAGAGAATTTCAATTTTTTTTTTCACTTTTTTTGTTATTATTTTGTGAGTGGAAAGCACGGACTATAAGCTTCTGACCAACTACTCATGACAAAAGCCGATCTTAAAATCAAATGGAATAAATGCCTTGATAAGATTCGCTCCAATATTGGAGAGGAACGCTTTGTCACATGGTTTTCAAAGATAGAGCCATTAGAGTTATCGGAAGATAAACTCGTGTTGCTTGTGCCCTCTCGCTTCTATATGGAGAAGCTTGAAGATGATTTCAGCAACATATTGATGAGTGCTATCAGAAGTGTATTTGGTTCACAAATCGGACTAACATACGAATATTTTGTAGTAACCGGCGATTCGGATACCAAAGTAAAATTCGACAGTCCGAAGCAATCAAAGGTTATTGGCCACAAATTAGAGCGATCGATTTCGAATGCTCCGATTGAACAGCGTTCGGAGGCGTTTGATCCCCAGCTAAATCCGGCACTGACCTTTGAAAACTATATGGTTGGCCGCAGTAACAAGCTGCCCTTCACCATAGCAGAGCACATAGCAAATCACCCGGAAAAGGCGGACTTCAATCCATTTTTTCTATACGGAAGTGTCGGAGTTGGTAAAACTCATCTTATACAGGCTATTGGTATTCGGATTAAGGAAAGAAATCCACGCGCAAAAGTGATATTCCTTTCCATGCGTCATTTCCAAAACTTGTATTTCAATGCCTTTAAAAACAAGGAGATACCGCAATTTATCCATTGGTTTCAAGGCATGGATGCGATACTCTTCGATGACTTGCAAGAGCTGAGCAACAAGACCGGAACCGCAGAAGCGTTGTTCCCGATCTTCAATCACTTGCATCAGAACAATAAGAAGCTTATATTCACCTGTGACCGTCCGCCCATGGAACTTGACGGCATCGCAGATAGACTTATCGACCGCTTCAAATGGGGTATCACTGAGCCCTTGGAAAGTCCGGATTATGAACTTCGCCGCAAGATATTGGAGTTTAAATCCCGTCGCAATGGGCTTGACCTGTCGGATACCATACTCGACATGATTGCGCATAGCGCCACTACTTCTGTCCGTGAACTCGAAGGTATCGTGATGGGGCTGTATACCAGATCAATCGCTGAAAACGAACCTATCACTCCGCAGCTTGCAGAGAAAGTCATAAGCCATCTTGTGAAGAAAGTAGAGCGCAAGATTGTGAACTTTGACATGATTGTGGAAAATACCGCAGAATTCTACAGGTTGAATCCTGATGCTATATTCAGCAAAAGTCGTCAGCGTGACATAGCCGATGCCCGGCAGATGATTATGTACCTCTGCAAAAAGCACACTTCATTATCATCACCCGCAATTGGTGCAAAACTTAACCGACAGCATGCTACTGTGCTCCATGGAATATCTACAATAACTGAAAGACTGGAGGTATCTAAAGAACTCACAGAAGCAGTTGCATCAATTGAAAAAGCGATGCTCGGTTAAGCCTGAAATCGACTATTAAACCTATATTAAGAGGAATTTGTTATAAGGGAAGCAGGTATATGCCCGCTTTCCTTAAATTATATCTTGACATGTTACAGTTCATTACAGACTCCAAAGCCCAAACTCCTGTGGCTGAGCAAATAAAACAATTTATAAATGGTGGTGGCCGATGGGTGCAGATCAGTATGCCTGAGGCCACTGATGAAGAAATTTCGGCAGTTGTAAGTGAGATAAAGCAGTTATGCATCGACACCGAAACTTTTCTGCTTCTCAATGATCATGCCGAATTGGCAAAAACACTTGATGTCGGAGGCGTATACTTGGAAAAAGGTGATATGCTTCCCTCAAAAGCAAGAATGCTGCTTGGTCCCGCCGCTGTGATTGGAGTTAAAGCTCAAAATATTGATGAAATCAAAGCTGTAAGAAGTCTTGACATCGATTTTATAGCACTGACTCCGTTCAGAGCAGATAATGCATCACAACTAGGTATTGAAGGACTCAAGAAATTGTGTGATGACATGGAAAGTCTTGAAATCAAAATCGGACATGTGGCCGCAGGCGGTATCAGAAAAGATGATATTGTGGCCGTAATGAGTACCGGTGTAAACGGTATTGCTGTAAGCTCGGCTATTGCCCGGTCTGCAGATATTGAAGCTACCACCAAAGAATGGCTTGAAGCCATAAAGCCATATGAAAAAGTGAAGGGTGAGGCTTAGACCCCAAAACCTGATGCTACTCCAAAACTAATAATTAATTACCATAAAAAGAAATACTATGAAATTTACACGACCGCGTCTTCCATACATGGCTTCTGACCTGGAGCCTGTGATTTCAACTACTACCATAGACTATCACTATGGCAAGCATGAACAGGCATACATAGATAATCTTAACAGACTCATCGAGGGTACTGAGTATGAAGATATGAATCTTGAGGAGATAATACGCAAGAGCAGCGGAGGATTGTTCAATAATGCTTCTCAAGCATGGAATCACATCTTTTACTTTTTCCAGTTCTCGCCCAAGGGTCTTAAAGAACCCGCCGGAAGCCTTGCTGAAAAGATCACCGAACAGTTCGGCTCTTTAGAAGAATTCAAAAAGAAATTTGAGGAAGCCGGAGCAACAATTTTCGGCTCCGGGTGGGTATGGCTGAGTTGCGATGACAAAGGAACCCTATACATTTCGCAGGGGTCGAATGCTGAGAATCCCATAACATCAGGCCTTACTCCACTGATGGTATTCGATGTGTGGGAACATGCCTATTATCTTGATTACCAGAATCGACGTGCGGAATATCTGCACAGGCTTTGGGATATCGTGGACTGGGATGTGATCGGCTCCAGATATAATTTCTAAGCTGACGAAATCAGAACTGGAAATATATAAATGGCGAAACCTCTTCAGTCATAAATTCAATCACAAGCTGCACGGCTGTGATGAAACATATCAATTTTACAATCCAGGGTGAGCGTATAAAGCTTACCCTTATTTTATCACCGATGCTTTCCGGAATAAAGTGGCATACAAACAAGATAATCATCATCACACACCAGACCATTCGAGCCTCAAAGAACTGAGGAATCTGATTCCAATGGAAGTTTACGAATATATTACTGATAATCAACACAGACTGCTCGAAATCCGCAGCTCTGAAGAATACCCAAAGCAGGGAAACATAAACGAATGTCAGAAGCCATGAACAGAAAGATGTAAGAAAATTATCAGGAATCTTGCTTAGCCAGGGTTTGCATGCTTTGTGAACTGCAAGTCCGACACCATGCATCGCTCCCCAGAACACAAATTTCCATGCCGCTCCGTGCCACAATCCTCCGATAAGCATAGTCAGGAAGTTATTGAGATATGTGCGAAACGTTCCCTTTCTGTTACCACCAAGCGGAATATATAGATAATCACGAAGCCATGAAGAAAGTGAGATATGCCATCTTCTCCAGAATTCCGTAAGGTTCCGACTTTGATATGGAGAATTGAAGTTTATTCCAAGCTTGAATCCCATAATCAGTGCAAGACCAATCGCCATATCGGAATAACCTGAGAAATCGCAATATATCTGCATGGTATAACCCAATACACCCATAAGTGTCTGAACACCGGTATATAATGCCGGGTCATTAAATATCAAGTCATTATACTGGGCTATGTAATCAGCAATAACCGCCTTCTTAAGAATGCCAATGATAATCAGAAATAATCCGCCCCATATATCCTGCGAAGTAGCTTTTTCATTCTTTTCGAGTTGAGGAAGAAAATAATCAGCCCTGACTATCGGACCTGCAACCAGCGCCGGGAAAAATGAAAGGAAGAAGATATAATCAAGCCATGATTTTGTCGGAGCGATTTTCCCCTTATACACATCTACAACATAACTGATCGACTGAAATGTATAGAATGATATGCCGACCGGAAGTATAATGTCCAAAGGCTGAAAATTACCCTCTACCATCATATTCCAATTCCAAAGGAAGAAATTGGCATATTTAAAGTAGCCTAATATAGAGAGTGATAATAAAATGGAGCACCACATCAAAGTGAGTCTGGCTGCCCCACTCCTAACCCTTACCATAATTTTTGACACTAACCAGTCTACAAGAGAGGTTCCCATCAGCATCAAAAAGAAAAGCCCGCTGGATTTATAATAGAAATAGAGCGAGAACGCCACTACGAAAAGCGACATCTGAAGCTTGCTACGCTTCAGAAGCGCATATATCGGTAGAAATATAAGAAACAATATCCAGAAAACTCCGCTCGAAAAGAGCATTGGAGCGGTGGAATCATACTTGAATTGATCGATGAAATTGCCGACAGCAATTTCAGTTATTTCCGGAATGGCAAGCATCGCACTATTTATTCAGAGCCTTTAGGAAAATGATATTAGGATTCGACTTCGTGATAGTAGAATCGGGGGGAGCCGCAAGAAATGGGTGTGCGGATTTGGGAATCCATCGCATAATCGAGTCTACCCAATCTGCCGAAGATTGACGAGTCGGGTGAATATGATCCGCCTTTCTTTTAAACTCCATTCCTGCTGATCGGAAGAATGAACCCCTGGAGCAGGTACGCTCCAACAGATCGTTGATTCCTGCATCTTCTTTCCAGTTGGGAGGTCCGATCCACACGTAAGGGATTGTATCGATCACAGCGAGAATTTTTTCTATATACGGCAGTCTCGTTTCCGGCTTTTGAATATAAAGCTCATTACTACCGAGAGATATGAAAATCTGAGTCGGCCTGAACTCTCTGATATAATGCGCCAGAGTGTCATGCTCAGCCCATATTTTGGTGTTTGAAGAATCCCAGTTAACCGAGTGAATGGTATGTCCATTCTGTTTGGCATACTGGGCAAGCCTCAATGCCAGATTGAACGTCATGGAATCACCGAATATCAATATCGATTGCGGCAACGAGTCAGTTTTAATCTCCAGAGGTTTGGATTTAACTTCTGCTATACTGTCAGCCTTAGCCACCGAGTCAGCTTCAGCTTTATGATCTTTCCAAAGATCAGCTATAAGAGGTGTTTTGCGTAAAGTTTTACCACCTATAGAAATATCATCGGAAAATGCTACTGTCAATACAGCCGCCAGAGCGAGTGCAAGAAGTAACCATAATCCTGTGTATGCATTTTTAAACATACCGGCAATTAAGGATTTACCTGTAGATGCGAATATAATTTATTCCGGTCGTGACCTGAAACTTAAACCCCTGTCACAACGGACTTGCAAAATTACAATCTTTTTTCGAAATATCTCAATCTTTCAAGAAGATAAGTGATATAATTTTTTTTCATCGCGTATCTTCTTAACTATTCAAGATCTACCACAGTTATACCGGCACCCCCGAATCGAATATCTTCATCTGCAAAGGCCTTAACAGCAGTATTCGCCTTCAATTGTTGCCTGATAAGTGTCTTCAGAATACCATGGCCGGTGCCATGCAGGATTCTCACTCTGCCGGCATTAAACTGCACTGCATCATCGAGGAAATATGTCACTGCCTGAATTGCTTCATCTGCCCGCATGCCACGCACATCAATTTCATTTCTGAAATTAAGTTGACGCCGGCGACTCTCTTCGGTTGTAGCGACAGAGACCGATGAGGAAGCCGCCAATGCATTATTCTTGGGCTTCTTTGCTGCAGTGAGTCGAGACACTTCAACAAACGTTCGCAATGCACCAAAAGCCACCTCCGCCTTCTTACCGGATAAAGACAATACAACTCCGGTGGTTCCGGAACCCTCCAGCTTCACATAATCACCTGTTTCTATCTTCTTCTGCGAAGGTGTTACAGTTTCTTTTACGGGTTTCTGCTTATTACTGTTTCTGCTCTTGTGCTTGAGTTCAGGAATGGAATCAGCTTTTTGAGATAGAATGTCATTCTTCTCATTATCTTGGGCATATTCCTTAAGTTCTGCTCTTAACTGTTTGGTTTTCTCCTTTTCCGCTTGTGCTTTTCTGATTTCAAGAATAGTTCTCTCGATCTTTGCATTTGCTCTTTGCAGTATCTCTTTAGCCTCGCGCTTGGCATCATCTATAATTGCACGCCTTTGCGCCTTCAAATCACCCGCAACCTCCTCATATAGGCTAAGTAATGAATCAAGCTTATTCTCTTTTTCCTTAATATTCTGGCGTTTGTTGCTCCAATATTTTCGGTCGCGTGCAATATCGGATAAATATTTATCAATATTTACATAATCTTCTCCTACTATCTGCTTGGCAAGATTAATCACCGATGAAGGCAGGCCCATCTTGTGTGCGATATCGATTGCAAACGAACTTCCGGGATTACCTATGGAAAGCTGAAATGTTGGCTCGAGCTTGGCTCTGTCGTAGAGCATAGCGCCATTTACAAAACCGGGCGTTTCTTCAGCGAATGTTTTAAGATTTTGATAGTGAGTTGTAACCACACCGAAACAACCGTTTTTGCCGAGGGTCGTAAGAATAGCCTGAGCCATGGCACCTCCGATCTGTGGTTCAGTGCCGGAACCCATTTCATCGGCAAGCAGAAGTGTCCGATTATCTGAATGCTGTAGAAAAAACCGCATATTCCTCAGATGCGAAGAATAAGTGGAAAGATCATTCTCAAAAGACTGCTCATCACCTATATCAATCATGAGCTTCTTGAAGAATCCCATGTGTGAGTTGTCATACAATGTTGGCATCAACCCGCATTGCATCATATACTGTACTGTCGCTACAGTCTTCAGGCAAACGGATTTACCTCCGGCGTTAGGACCGGAAATAATAAGTATCCTTTGCTCTGATTTAAGAATGATGTCGAGAGGTACCACTTTACGTCCGCTCTCTCTAAGAGACAATATCAAGGCAGGATGCTTGGCATGATACCATTCGATTTCGGACTTATCCTCCAGATGCGGTCTTTGTGCACCAAGATCTAAAGCCAGAATCGCTTTTGCATTTATAAAGTCGAGCAACCCGAGCACACGCAGCGAGGCTTCAATATCTGCTGTGTAAGGTCTGATAGCATCAGCCAATCCGATCAGAATTAAAGTTTCTTCACGCTTCTCATCCATCTGCAGCTCACGAAGTCTGTTGCCGGCTTCGACCACTTCTGCCGGTTCGATAAAAACGGTTTTCCCTGTGGCGGACTCATCATGAACAATACCTGATATTGCTCGCTTCGAACCGGCAGAAACGGGAATAACCAATCTTCCGTCGCGTATTGAAGGTGCGGCATCCCGCTCTATCAAACCGGCACTTATTGCAGAGTCCATCACGCGGCGCATGGCCCGTTGCATTGAGCCATTAGCACGTTTTATCGATTGCCTTATTTCATAAAGCTTCGGAGAGGCAGTATCCTTGATTTCACCAAACTTATTGATAGCATTGGATATAATGCGCACCAACTCCGGAAATGATGCGAGGGATTCAACATCCTTTCTAAGCGCCGGGAAGATATATTCCTCTGATTCATCAGCAACCTGCGAATCGAAGAATTTGCGAATCTCTGCCATTGATTCAAGCATCTGCATTACTCTGAGGAGTCTTTCTGCAGACATAAATGAATTACTTGCTTTTATTTCTGAGAGAAATGGCAAGACATCATGTGAACCGGGTGCAGGATAGGGGAATGCCCCGGAGTGGATACGCATCATTTCTTCGACACTGTCGAGTCTATGTATAGTTTCTGCGAAATCCGTGGAAAATTCCATAGACTCGCATTCAAGTTTTCCTAATCTGCTTGTGCAGGCTGCGCTTACTACACGCCTTATGGAATCAAATCCGATTTTATTCTCAAAATCGCGGGGATATATCATACAGGAATTACGAGTAGCGGTAGATCGTTTTCAAACAGGATTCGGTGCGCCAAAGTCGGCTTGAAGAATCTTGTGAAGGCACTCGACTTCTTATTTGGCACAATGAGCATCTGTATATTATTGTCTGTGATAATCTGACTTATCCTGTCATCGAACTTCCCTTTTGAAGTGCTTTCAACTTTAAATTTCGCGGTCGGGTACAGCTGAGCGAAATAATTGCATAGTTTCGACAGGTCACTTGATGCGGGGCCGGAGACATTGTCGCTTGCAGCGACAAGATGTATATCCACCTGAGGATATTTCAATGCTCGCATAATACCTCGCATAGTCACCATATCGATTGGTGTTTGAGTACAGAAGAGCAATACTCTCTTGATACCGGAAAGAGACCCTTCAAAATTATCGGGAACAGTAAATACCGGTGTGCGACATGCATCAATAACTTCGGCTGTAACGCTGCCTACAAGATCATTGGCCTTCTTATGCACACCCCGAGTGGCCATGACAATCAGCATCGGGTGTTTGTCACGGCAATAGTCATGAATTATCTTTTCAGGAACTCCCTCCTTCTGCACCAATTTATAATCGCCGATATCGGGGATATTCCCTTTTTCCTGTTCGGCTTTGATTCGCTTTTTAAATGCTTTGAATCTTGATGCAGCCAGGGCAATCATATCTGATTCAGCAATCATATCTATCTGCTCGGAGTCGGATTGCACCTCAGGATATGGTTCCGAAGGAGTAAAAATTGGAGAAATATAGGTATTGATTAGAGTAACCTTGACTCCAAATATTTTTGCAAGATTAAAACCGGCTCGTACTGCCAATAAACTTGCGTCGGTAAAATCCACCGGTATCAATAATTCGCTACCAATACCGGAAAGTCTGGCCATAGCCAATGGAGCAGCTGCATTTTCACCGCTTTCTATAACCTGAAGTCCGACAGTCAGATCAGATACCGGGATGCGCACCTTCTTAACTCCCGCCGGTAGCGGCAACTGGTCAAGGTGCACATCTTCAAGCATCACATTTATGCCATGAGATTCCAATACTTCCTTGAGTTTTGTGGCGCGCTCATCGGTATGAACCACAAGTGTAATAAAATCAGTTTGCTCCATATAGCAAATTTAGTCAAAAAAAAGAAAATGGCAGTGTGTAAAAAATCAATTTTTTACACACTGCCTGAATTTTACTTTAGAAGGAATTACTTCTCCTTTTGTTCTTCAAGAATCTTGAGAGCCATATCATAAATTGTGGTATCATCTAAAACCACAATTCCTCCATCAGGTCCCGGTTCGATGTGCATGCCCGCATTCTTGCCATACTGATAGTTTACTCCTCCGAAATAGTTACGCACTGTCTGCACGGTAACATTGAGTTCATCGGCAATTCTGTGAGTTGAGCCGTCAGGCAAGCTATCTTTGAGACGACGGAGTTCGTTAAATGTGATGGTCTTACTCATAATTTTTGAATTTTGGTGAATTTGCAAATTGTAGTTTACGGAGAGGAGGGGTTGATTCTATCTTTTGCTAAATTACACAAATTTTAATTTTCACCAAAATTGAACATCATAATATTATATTGTTATAAAACATATTTTTAATACTCATTCAATATCTTAATTAGTGTATATCTACAGGAGATACTTGACTTGCGGGAAGCCAACCATTGAAATCTGAATTAAGTCTGACCTTATACCATTCGGGAGTATCCACTCCGTCGGGCCAAGTGTCAGTGATTTTCATGATTGTACCCTTATGAAGTGCCACCGGATTCTCTTTGGAATTGAGTGACGGCTCAGCCATCAAATGGACTTTGGCGGAAGTGACAACGGCTTCATCTGACACATAGCCTCCGGCCATGAACGCAAATATCAGAAATACTACCGATACAGTGAAAAATATTATTGATGCAAAGAATCCTGTCTTGCGTATCAGAACAGGTGTGGTAAATAGATAAAGGGCCACACAGGCTATAAATCCTAAGAAACATACAACCGACCACACACTCCAGGTGTCCGACAGGTGTCTGCTTTTAATACTCCTTGAAACTCTGCTGAAAAATGGTTCAGAATCCGGTGAAAATGAAAATTTCTTCCCTTTAAGTTCACCTTTATTTGCCTCGGCAACCCTCTCTTCGATGAAATTTAAATTGGCTCTGGCTTTAGAATTGCCGGGGTCAATTCTAAGGCATCTCAAATAGTTAAGGGTCGCCATACCATAATCACCACTCCGAGAATATGCATTACCCAGGTTATACAGCATTGCCGCTGAGACGCCATGCTTGGCGATAATATCCTCGTATTGACGAATTGCGCCGGTATAATCTCGGGAATTATAAGCCGAATCCGCCGATGCCGTAATCGATACACCTGAAGCATACATTGAACCCAAAGAGAATACTATGGCAATCAATGCAATTATAAATTTACTCATGATTTCTTCTTAAAAGCGTTTTCGATATTATTTATGGTTCTCGCGGCTTCGTTATAAGCGGTCTGCATATCGTTTCCTTCTGCAGAAGAGTATTTTGCAAATTCAGCATTATCTATAGCACCGATAAACTCCTGAATAATTTCTTCCGGCACATCTTTCGATGCAAGTACCTGACGAATATTGTCGCGCATAAGTGCTGATGTGGGCATTTTCAATTTATCTGCTATATAACCCCAGAGAGCGGAGAGAATTTCGTCATAAAAGAGGTCACGCTTATTTGCCCGCATAGCAATTTCCGCTTTTTTAAGCCGCTTACGTGCAATTCGATCTGCTCTTCTTGCATTAAGGGCAGCCACATCTGCATGGCGACCTGCATATATCTGCAACCATACGAAGACCACCGCAAGTATAACTACCGGTATGATAAACCATAACCAGTAGGTGAAACTGTATATTCGGGGCACTCTGGTTTTGGCTATTTCTGAAATGTTGATGGCTTGCAGATCAGAGTCAAATTTAAGTCTCTTTCTCGCAGATTCGGAACCCTCCTTACCTTTACCTACAGAAATGGTATATCCTTCGGCCACTGATGATTCATATTTCCCGGTCTCCGGATTAAAATATACCAATTTTACAGGTGGAATCTTAAATTCACCCTCTTCAAGAGGCATAAATGAATAATCAAATGTGACACTTCCTGTCAAATTACCTCCGGCAAGCTTAACATCATTTTTAGTATTCGGTGTATATATCTCAAGTTCCTGAGGATAGAGCGAAACCAAATCAGGCATCTGCACATATTTCAGATTACCGCGTCCGGTAAGGGTATATACTATTTGAGCCGCCTGATTTGTTTTAAACTCCGATGATTTAAGTGATGATGTAAGTTTAAATTTCCCTACCCCACCAGAGAAATCGGCAGGCTTCGGATTTGGCAAACTTTTAACATTGACCACCAGATCGTTGGGAGTGACATTGAGTTGAAGAGGGGTTGAAACCGACATGGTGCCAAAGAATGGCTGATGATAATATTCCCTGCTATCGACCGATATGGTATAAGTATTGCCTTGAACCTTGAGATTACCGGCCATTTGAGGGAATATAACATACTTCGCAATCACCGCAGTCGCGTAGGTCTTGCCTTGATAATTCTCAAAAGTCAGTGAATTCGAAATATCCTTGGATTCCTCCACCACAAACCCGTCGAACTTCGGAGAAGCAGTTGCACCTATGAATTTAATTGCATCGTAAGTAGTATAAAGTTTGACCGTATAAGTCAACGCTTGCTGTTCATAAGGTGAATTATCGGATACTGTGGCACGCAGAAAGAGATTTCCATCGCCTTTGCCGATATATTTTGGCTTTGAATCATCGTCGGCATCATGAGTTGTATTAGGAGTATTCGCTGATTGAGCCGGCATTGCACTACCGATAGCATATTTAGGCTGATTCCCTCGCAATGAGCCTGCTTTAATAACGGGCACTGTGTAACTGCCCGCCTTTTCCGCACGATAAGTACCGCTATAAACAGATGAATAAGTTTGTGTTGTAACCCCGTTGACGCTGCTGAAACTTGATGATTCACCCGACTTATCGAAATACAATAATTTGGCACCGGGTAATTCCGGTGCAGAAGGCACCTCGCGGGAATCTTTGACTTCTATTGTAATATAGAAGCGGTCTCCGACTTCAATCTGTCTTTTTCCCCGGTCGGGTTGTATACTGACTTTGATCGATGCTCCCGACAATTGCAGAGTCATCGTCAAAATCAAAAATATATATATCAGTAGTCTTTTGGTTGTCATCTTGGGTTATCTATTTATTTCGCAGATTTAGGAGTAATCGGCTAATACCGGCTATATTTCAAGCCTTTCTCTTTTAGCAGTTGAGGATTTTACATTGATTTTTACCGGTTCTGAGGTTACTCTCTCATATTGCTTGGTTACAGGATTAAAGAAATCATAATGCGTTTCCCCTATAATTATTTCTTTACGCTCTGTGGGAATGAATGTGCATTCAAGCCTCAATTCATTGATTAACTGACCTCTATCAAATCTTTCTTCTCTTTCTTCCTGCACGGAGCGAAGTTGGATTCCTTCACCAAAAGCACTTCGATACTCCGGCATCGTGTTTGCACCGATAAGTCCGGTGCCCCGCAGGATTATATAGACGGTGGCCTCCTCATTTACAAATATATCACCCTTAGGCAGTATGGTTTGTATACCGAATTCACCGACAGAACCGGAAAAATTCAAATCATCTTCTGGTTGAGGTAAATCTTTCACCTTGATATTTATGGATTGTGGTTTAAGCACTCTTTCCTCGGTGCGATAGCCGCGTCGAGGACCCCAGAATGGATCATTGATTATGGTCGGAATATTTAAAGCTACCTTATATTCGGGACTTACCAACTTTTTATTCCCCTTATCGGCAAAAGATACCACTCGTGTTTCGAGAGGATACACTATAACTCTTCTTCCGTCTCGATAATCTTCATAGGGGTTGCCTGCATAATCCACCTTCTGATTCGTGCTGAATTCCCCTTTGTCAAGTCTGATTTCACCTGAGGGCACAGCGCTCTGCACAGTCCTGAAATCAGTTACCAATTCCACCGTAACTGCAGTGGGCTGATCTATATATATTACATTCTCAGGCACACTGAACTCAAGAGCCATATATGCCCTTTTTATGTCAAAATTATCACGCTCGCCCCCATGGCTATATGCAATTGTCGCAGTGAGGAGAACAGCTGTCAGCAACCGATTGATTTTTACCATTTTTTATTTGATTGAGCACTTCTTTGAGATTTATCACCTTTGGAGGCCTTATTCACTCTGGCACGAACCTGAGCCTCTTTATTCTCTGCCGCCTGAAGAATCTGAGCGGCAGCTTGCGGACTTAATTGCTTATCTTGCTGTTGCTTTTGTTCCTGCTGATTTTGTTGCTGCTGATTCTGCTGCTGATTTTGTTGCTGCTTATCTTTATTTTTGTCCTGATCCTGCTTATCCTGATTTTTATTCTGTTGGTTCTTATCCTGTTGATTCTTAAGATTCAGTTGCGCAATCCTTAGATTCCGGCGGGCTCTGTCATCATTGGGGTCGATACGCAATGTCTGCTTATAGTAATCAATCGCTTTCTGATACTCTTTTGAGTTGAATTCGATGTTTCCTAAATTATAATTTGCCTTCGCAGCCAACCCGGGCTTCTCTTTAGCCAAATTAGTCACGGCTCCGAATGCTTCTTTCGCTTTCTTTATATGAGCAACACTCCGTGCAGTGGTATCTTGCAGATTAACCACCTGGCGAATTTCCGCAAGTCCTAAATTATATCTGGCTTCAGCAGAATTCGGATTCTCCTCAAGAGCCTTTTCGTAAAAAGAAGCAGCCTCGACCCATTTGCTCTCGCGATACTTATTATTCCCTGCACTTATGGCTTTACGCTCCCGGCGCGTAGTCTCACCTTTAGCCATTACGCTTGCCGGTGAAGTAATAACCATGAATGCAATTACTATGATATAAGCTAATCTTTGTATCATCTTCCTACCTCCTTTCTAACTTGAGTTCTTTTAGAGACGCGCATTCGCGAATCTCTGCGAAAAAAGGAAATCTTGTCGAGCCATGCGATTTTAGTATCAAGTAAGAAGAAATCTATAAGAATACATATAAATGCCAACCAACCAAAGGCCGCATACAGTTCATCGTGTACCGAATATGCGCTTGTCTCCATGGCGGCTTTCTTGAGAGTAGATAATTGCGAATCCAGATCATTAAGGGCTGTTCGGTCAGATGCATTGACATATATACCCTTCCCCTCCTTGGCAATCTGCTTTGCCATAGTTTCATTTAGAGCAGTCTTCACTATTTCCCCGGTCGTTTCATCGGGCATGTAACCACCGTTATAGGGGATTGGCACAGGGGTAACAGAACCTACACCGACTACATCAACCTGAATGCCGGCTTTAACAGCTTCCTTGACTGACTGACTTACCGCCTCGGCATTTTCAAGTTCCTCGGCATCTGTGATAAGGATTATGGCTTTTCCTATATTCTTATTATCACTAAATGAATTCACAGCCATATTTATGGCTTCCGAAATGTTAGTGCCCTGCACTGCAACTTGCGAAGGATCTATAGAATTGAGGAACATCTTGGCGGAAACATAGTCATTAGTGACCGGTATCAAGGTATACGGAGCACCTGCATATTCTATCAGGCCTACCCTATCGCTGTCAAGACGGTTTATAAGTTTCTCGAGCACCAGCTTTGCCGTGCGCATTCTGTCAGGCCCGTCAGGGCTTTCTGTCGCAGAAGCAAGCATGGAATTTGAGGCATCCATGGCTATCACAACCTCTATACCCTCCTTGACTGTCTTCTCATCTTTAACACCACCCCATGGACGGGCAATTGCAAGGATAAGAAATACAATAGCAAGAAGTTGAAGTGTAATTTTAATCGCCGGTTTATATGGAGATACTTCGGGCATCAATGCTGATATAACATTGAGATTTCCGAATTTGCGCAGGTCGCGCTTGCGCTGCCATCTTGCCCAGATGTATAGTAAAGCTACCACCGGAACAATCAGCAGTAATATAAGGAGAGCTGGATAAGCAAAACTGAACATATTAACTATGTATCATAAAATTATAGTTCTTAATCCGAATCAGGGGATTCGTCTCAGAACTGTATATCTCAACACAATTGCAGTTAAAAAACAACCAAAGGCAATCCATGCCCAAAGCATATAATTTTCATCTACATGCGTGAAATTATCGACATTAATCTTGGACTTCTCAAGAGCATCAATTTCTTCAAAAACCGCGCGAAGGGTTCTTGAATCAGTAGCTCTGAAATACTTTCCACCGGTAGAGAGGGCCAGATCTTTCAAGGCATCTTCATCGATTTTGGTTTCCATTGTTGTCGTGGAGAAACCATAAGGATCGGTTATATTGATTACCCCATTGGTGCCGACACCAATAGAATAGATACGTATACCTTTCTGCTTAGCAATCTGAGCGGCAGTGGCCGGAGCAACCTCACCGGCATTGTTAGTACCATCGGTCAAAAGTATGATACTTTTGGACTTGGCCTGTCCTGCTACCAGACGATTGATCGAAGATACCAATCCGTCTCCTATGGCTGTTCCGTCATTAAGCGCGCCGGTTTTAGCATTATGGATTGCATTTACTAGTGCAGCCTTATCATTGGTCAAAGGCATTAATGACAAGCTCTCACCTGAAAATGCCACAAATCCAATATTGTCATTGGGTCGCTGTGTCACAAACTTTGAAGCTACTTCCTTGGCGGCATCTATTCTGTTGGGCTGCAAGTCTGTGGCAAGCATTGAACTTGAGATATCAAGAGCCAAAACTATATCTGTTCCTTCAATAGAAGATGAATGCATCGAATCATGGACTTGCGGACGTGCGAGTGCTATAATCAATGTAGCCAATGCCGCAAGTTTGAGTGCAAACTCCAAGTGCATTAGAATCACGCGAAAGGAGGCTTTATAACTTGATAATGATGCCACGCTCGACACTCCCAATGAAGGGGAGGCCACTTTCCATTTTTTTATATACCAAATAATAATAGGTATCAACAACAGAAGAAACCATAAGGCCCATGAGTTCTTGAAAATCATGACTTACCTCCTTCCCTTATTTTTGAATCGGCATTTTCTTCTTCCGGAGCCGGTTTTGTCTGCTCCACGAACTTAACTGCATTTTCAAATGCGAGTACATTATCATCGGGCAGAGGGCGCACTTTAGCAAATTTGACAAAGTCCGCCATATCGAGAATTTGTCTGACTATAGGTCGCTGCTCAGCTGTCTGATGATCATGGCCAAGTCTCTGCAGAATCTGCCTTGAGGTCATCTCCATGGCATTTATTCCGAATCTGCCTGAGAGATAGCGTCTGATGATATCGGTAAGTTCTGTATAATATGACTTCTCAAGACCTTTTTCCCAAAGTCCCTTAGCCTTAAGATTCTTCAAATCCCTGACTGCTTTTTCGTAGGGAGTCGGTTCCGGTTTTTTGGGGAGAAGCGAACCTTTCTGTTTCACTCTTCTTGTTGCCCATATAAATACACATATTGCGACTGCAACAATTAATATTATCCACCAATAATCCAAAAACCAGTCGGGCACGAAATCGAAAAAAGATTTCTCTGCCGGATCCGATACCGAAGCATAATCATTTATTGTGTCATTTGCAGAAGCCTTAACCGGCACTACTTTGAGTGCCACCCGATTAGAATGAAGAGTGTCAGAACCCGATATATACAACAACTCGGGCAACTGATACATGCCCGAATCAAAAGATTGCACCGGAATATCGTAAGATAATGAGAGCATGTTGCCTTGTCTTACGGTATCGACCGCGATTGGGGCACGCAATTCAACACTGTCACCACAAACCGGATATATACCTCTCTCCGTGAGTTGTTTATTTAATAAGAGCTCACCCTTGACATTGGCCGGCCTTGATACTTTAAGATGAAGAAGTGTCTGGCGTCCCATCTGAATATACACAGAATCCAATGAAGCCTGAATAGAGTCTGCATTAATTCCGGCAAAAGGCAATAGAGAAGCCAAAACCAATATGATATATCTTAAACTTTGTTTCATTGTCACTCATGATGGCATTAATACCTGCGATGTGTGGTATCAACTGCCCGGTGAATTATTACTTTCTACGCCTGAATAGCGTAAGCAACGCTTTAACGAAATCCTCATCTGTGCTTACAGATGCCATATCTACGCCACACTTGGTTGTAATTGAACTTAATTTTTGCTGTCTTTCATACCAAGCCTTGGCATAAGACTGTCTTGTAGTCTTTGAAGAGGTGTCTACCCACAAATCGCGACCGGTCTCCATATCGTGCATTCTCACCAATCCGACATTGGGCATCGTGGCATCACGCCTGTCATAAACCTGCACCGCATAAAGCGCATGTTTACGATTTGCGATAGTCATAGATTGAGAGTAGTCATGATTGTCTATAAAATCACTCAGAAGAAATGCGGTGGATCTTTTTTTAATAGCATTAGTGAGAAATTTTAATGCTATATCAATATCAGTGCCGCGTGATTCAGGCTCAAAATTTATTATTTCTCTGATGATTAATAGTATATGTTTTCTTCCTTTTTTAGGTGGAATAAACTTTTCTATCTTATCGGAGAAAAAGATGACCCCGACTTTGTCATTGTTCTGGATAGAAGAGAATGCAAGCGTGGCAGCGATTTCAGCCATTTTTTCTTTTTTTGAATCACCACAAGCGCCAAAATCGCGACTTCCGCTCACATCTATCAGCAGCATTACGGTCAGTTCGCGCTCCTCTTCATAAACTTTTACGTATGGTTTATTTGTGCGCGAAGTGACATTCCAGTCAATATCGCGCACATCATCACCGGGTTCATATTCCCTGACTTCACTGAATATCACACCGCGACCTTTAAATGCGCTGTGATATTCACCGGCAAAGATGTTCTGACTCAAACCACGAGTCTTGATTTCTATCCGGCGGATTTTTCTTATCAACTCGTTGGCATCCATCATCAGGGCACCTCTACCTTATCTAAAATTCCGGTTATGACTTCATCGGAAGTGATATTATTTGCTTCCGCTTCGTATGTCAACCCAATGCGGTGACGGAGCACATCGTGACACACGGCACGCACATCTTCAGGAATCACATATCCGCGACCTTGCAGGAAGGCATAAGCGCGCGCTGCAAGCGCCAGGCTTATAGATGCACGCGGAGACGCTCCAAATGATATGATACTTTCGAGGTCATTTAGGCCATATTTGCCCGGTTCGCGAGTAGCGAAAACTATATCTACGATATAATTCTCAATCTTCTCATCGATATAAACTTTCTGGACTATTTTCTGAACTTCAAGAATTTCCTTTGTATCAAGAATCGGGCGAATCTCTTCGAGAGCGCCATATATATTCTGGCGTATGATTTGTTTTTCTTCTTCCTTTTTGGGATAACCTATCACAACCTTGAGCAGGAAGCGGTCAACCTGCGCTTCAGGCAGCGGATAAGTACCTTCCTGTTCAATAGGATTTTGGGTAGCCATAACCAGGAATGGCTGCGGCAACGGATATGTGCTGTCACCGATAGTTACCTGTCGTTCCTGCATGGCTTCAAGAAGAGCACTCTGCACTTTAGACGGAGCACGGTTGATTTCATCGGCTAATACGAAATTGGCAAACACAGGACCTTTTTTCACCTCAAAAGATTCCTTCTTGACACTATATATCAGTGTGCCGATTACATCTGCAGGAAGCAAGTCCGGTGTAAACTGGATTCGGCTGTATTTTGCATCAACTAAATGAGCAAGTGTCTTTATAGCGAGCGTCTTTGCAAGACCCGGAACACCTTCAAGCAATATATGACCATTGCAAAGCAAAGCTATCAGCAGTGAATCCACAAGATGTTTCTGACCCACAATACGCCGATCCATGCCGGTGCGAATCATAGTGACAAAATTAGTCTTTGAAGCAATCAGATCCTGAAGATCCCTGATATTCACGGTTTCATTCATCAGCTTGATAATATTTTGACTGTTTTAATAATATGAGGAAGAGATATAATTATGGAATCCTAATATGGTGCTTCTACAGAATAATAACCTGAATTCAACCAAGCATTAACTACCAAGTTTCCTAATAATCAGAATTTTGTATCTACACCAGTTGAAAAAACCAAAATTCGGTGTGCCTGAAACTAAATTTCCGACACACCGATACAAAATTACGATATTTTACTGAATTGAGAATCTACGGATTGTTAAATAACGTAAATTCGATTCTTATTTCTTATCTTCAGTAAAAGCATTCCAGCCTTGTGCACTTATCGGCATCTCTTGGCCATCACGAGTAACCATAGCAGCCCCGAGTTCCGGCTTGGTGATATAGCCTATCATGGTTACTCCCTTTAATTTTTCAATCTTTTCATTGTCCGTGAGCGGAACTGTGAAAAGCAATTCATAATCCTCACCTCCATTCATAGCTGCCATAATCAGATCCATATTGAATTCTTCCGCCATTACAGCTGTCTGATAATCAATTGGTATTCTATCTTCATATACACGGCAACCCACATTGGAGTCCTTGCAGATGTGGAGTAGTTCGCTGCTTAGTCCGTCGCTGACATCCATCATCGCAGTGGGAAGAATTGAATTCTCTGCAAGAATCCTGATTATGTCGCCTCTTGCCTCCGGCTTAAGCTGACGCTCGAGGATATATTCTTTTCCTGCAAAATCCGGTTGGAATCCCGGGGCAGCGCCTGCGGCAACCTTGTTTTCTCGTTCGAGAAGTTGTAAGCCCATATAAGCCGCACCCAAGTCACCGCTGACACAGATAATATCGGTTGGTTTTGCTCCGCTACGGAGCACATATTTACCTTTTTCGACCTCGCCTATACAGGTAATGCTTATCACCAATCCCGTAACGGAAGCGGAGGTATCGCCGCCTACCAAGTCAACACCATACTGCTGACATGCAAGTCGGATCCCAGCGTAAAGTTCCTCTATATGCTCCACTGTGAAGCGGCTTGATACTCCGAGGCCAACTGTTATCTGCTTCGGTTGTCCGTTCATAGCATAGACATCGCTGAAATTTACAATAGCAGCCTTATAGCCAAGATGCTTCAACGGCACATATCGCAGATCAAAGTGGATTCCTTCAAGCAGCAGGTCGGTTGTAACCAATGTCTCCTTATCTGCGAAATCGAGCACAGCAGCATCATCTCCAACTCCAATCTTTGTGGAATCGTTGATTACAGGCATTTCCCGGGTTAGTCTGTCTATAAGTCCAAACTCACCCAGTGTAGAAATTTCTGTCTGATTGTTTTCCATAGTCTACAGATAAGAAATATTATCTGATGCGCGATAGCATCTCTGTGATAATTGAAGTCATGACAGGTTGTGCCTTAACAGCAGCCTTCTGCACCTCTTCATGAGTAGGCACCTCCTTGATATCCTTACCACCAAGGTCTGTAATTACGGATACACCGAACACACACATGCCGGCATGGTTAGCCACAATAACTTCAGGCACTGTCGACATGCCAACGGCATCACCGCCAATCACACGGAAATATTCATACTCTGCTGGAGTTTCAAAAGTCGGACCGGCGGTTCCGACATAAACACCATGCATCAGTCTGATACCTTTCTCACGCGCAATATCATCGGCCATATTGATAAGTGCACAGCTGTAGGCTTCGGTCATGGCCGGGAATCGGGGGCCAAGTTCATCGTAATTGCGACCGCGCAGAGGATTCTCGGGGAAAAGATTGATATGGTCTGTAATTACCATAACATCTCCAACCTGAAACTCCTTATTCATACCGCCGGCAGCATTACTTACAAACAGGGTGTCAATACCCAGCTCACGCATAACACGCACGGGGAAAGTAACCTGCTTCATATCATAGCCTTCATAGTAGTGGAAGCGTCCTTGCATGGCCATGATATATTTGCCGCCAAGGTTTCCGAATATCAGCTTGCCGGAATGTCCCTCTACTGTAGAAACCGGGAAATCCGGAATATCTTCATATTTAAGTTCTGTGATTATTTCCATGTGGTTGACCAGCTCTCCGAGACCGGTGCCAAGGATTACAGCTGTGTCGGGAAGTGATTCAACTTTACCACGAATGTATGATGCTGAATCCTTAATTTTATCAAAATAATTCTTTTCCATGATTTTACGATTTGGGTTATTAATGTTACAAATTTATTTAAGCAAATAACCATAATTTGAAACAATGGTTCCAAAGTAATGGTTTAAGAAAGATACTATCAATGACCAAGAGACGCGCAAAGGTCCGATATTATATCCGTATTCTCAAGACCTTGCACCATTTTCACTGAAATTGGCACATAATATACCGAGGGCTTCAATTTCGCCGGGAAATATGGATTATACGCCAATCTGATCGCATCTTTTTCAGTCGTAATCATGATCTTATGCCGACCCGGCATTTTAGCGAATTTCTCAGACAGCTCTTTAATGTCGGCACGTGTGAAATCGTGATGATCCGGATAATGCGCAATTACGACCTTGAACGGATAGCGGTTAAAATGACGAATGAACCCTCGGGGATTGGCGATGCCGGTCACAAGCATAACACTATCCTCGGAGTTAAGATTATTCAGATCTACATAATATGGTCTGTCATTGGGGAAAACAGGAGTTAAATCTCCATACTCATAATTGGAGAAATATAACTTCTGATAGGGCATCAAAGCCAACTGCTTTGATATCAGCCTAAGATCCAATGGCTTTACCATTCGCGGACACTTGGTGACAATCACCATATCCGCCCTATGGGTCTGATGCGCTGATTCCCGGAGTCGTCCTAAAGGCAACAAATGATCATCATATACCGGACGATTATAGTCCATCAGAAGCACATTTATCTTGGGTTTCACATATCTGTGCTGATATGCATCATCGAGCAGGATGAGCTGGGTATCCGGAAATTGCGACATAATCTCCTTGATTCCCTTACGTCTGTTCTCACAAACCGCCACTTTTACCCTCGGCCCTAATTTGCGATATATCTGCAGTGGCTCATCGCCTATGGTATCAGGTGTACTCTTATCGTTGGCCAATATAAAACCCTTGGTTTTTCTTTTGTAACCTCTGCTTAAGACAGCGATATTATATGATGAGGAAATCATACCGGCCACATATTCCACATGTGGAGTCTTCCCGGTGCCACCTACGGTGATATTACCAATACTTACAATTGGAACATCGAATTCTTCGGCCACTAAAATTTTGTGGTCAAACATCCAATTTCTGACACCTGTAATTCCTCCGTATATCCACGACAGAGGTTTAAGTATATAGGGCAGAATCTTATGGATTGAAGCTTTCAAATCTATAGATGGTTTATGATGTGGTAACCGGAATTAAGTATCTCCTGAACTTAACGAAATCAATAATTTATGTTTATATCCACCATGCGGGTCTGTATGGGCTTGCGTGCAAGTATTTTTTCAATAATCCATTGTGAGATTACATCCTGATTTTTTCTGTTAACAGCTTCCTGCAACGCTTTCATAGATGTGGTTCCCATCTGAATCATATTCCATACTGTCGGTTCTTCATTAGGATATGCAGCCAGATCGAAGTTATCTTTTATGCCTGCTTTTGCAGCCGTCCAATCTATAGCCGCCTGAAGCAAACCCAATTCGTCAACGAGACCAATTTTTTTAGCGGTTATAGCATTCCATACACGTCCTTCGGCAATGCACTTCACCTTCTCTTTGGGCATCTTTCGACCTTCGGCCACACGACTTACAAATTGGTCATATCCTCTCTCAACCATCTTCTGCATAACATCAAGTTGCTCTGCATCAAGTGGTTTGAATGGATTTATAAAATTAGCACCCGGATTTGTGCTTACTTCAGCCACATGCACTCCAATCTTATCGAGTGTCCCCTTGAAATTGGGAATTAATCCGAAAATACCAATCGAACCGGTTATGGTCATGGGGTCGGCAAATATTCTATCAGCCTTGGCCGAAATCCAATAGCCACCTGAGGCTGCGGTACCTCCCATAGATACAGCCAATGGTTTACCTTTGGATTGGAAATAATCGAGAGCCTCTCCTATCTGGTCACTGCCAAACACAGAACCTCCGGGAGAATCGACCCTAAGCACGAGACCTTTTACATTTTTATCATCAGCGAGTTCGGTAATCACCGGAACAAGCTTTTCATAATTAATCTCATTATTATTACCATCGGCAATTTCTCCACTTGCAAAAAGCACTGCAATTTGCTTCTTTGACTTATAATCAGCACCCCAGGGGGTCTGAGCGGCAAGCACCGAAGGTTTTACATAATTTAGTTTCTTTACTTCCCTCCCGGATATGTCAGCAAACATAGGGTCAATGGCACGTTCATAAACGAGCGAATCGATGAGGCCTGCTTTTACAGCTTCTGTTGCCTTCGCCATCGAGATATGATTCTTGTTAATCAGCGAATCGATGCCTGCCTCAGTCACTTTCTTCCTGCCTTCGGCTATGCCTGCACGCATATATTGCCACATCACATTAAGCAATGTATCAAGTTGCGCACGGGCCGGTTCACTCATATCATTGAGTATCATCGGCTCTACGGCTGATTTATAGGTACCTACTTTAACAACCTGAAATTCTATGCCAACTTTGTCAAAAAAGTCTTTAAGAAAGAAGTTCTGTGACATCAGGCCTTGAAGATTCAATTCTCCCTGAGGGTTCATATAGATTTTATCAGCCTGTGAGGCCACAAAATAAGAACCTTGAGTATATGAATCAGCGTATGCTATAATTTTCTTTTTCCCTTCGGATTTCTTTTTGAAATTCTTGAGCTCGGTGCGTATGGCATTGAATGTGGCTCCTGAAGCTTGCGGAACACCGCATTTCAGATAGATAGCGACAATATCATCATTGACTGCCGCTTCCCTGATAGCCTGAGATATTACATCAAGTGTAGAGGGTTCTGACAAGTTTCCCTGAAGTACTGCCATGATACTTGGCTCGGAGGGTCGCATACGCTCTTCAATAGGGCCATCAAGATCTATCACCAGGACACTGCGCGACTTGACCTGACCATCTGTAGAGGATGACGCCATATTTATGGCCATGTTCCCGATCATTGCAAACACGAACATTATCGAGCAAACTATTACCAGAATAAAGGCAAGCCATGCACCGACAAATGATGATAGGGCGTTAAGCAGAAACCGTTTTAACATTGTTGTAATATTGATTTTGAAATTCAGGTTGTTTCAACTAAAATCTTACGATAACGACTTGATAACCTCCATTATCGTGTGTGCAAGTTCATCAGCATTTTCTATAGTTGACGCTTCACTATAAATTCTGATTATAGGCTCGGTGTTTGATTTGCGCAAGTGCACCCAAGAATCGGGGAAATCTATTTTAACACCGTCGATATCTGTCACATCACAATCTGCGAATTTTTTCTTGACTGCTTCGAGAATAGCATCCACGTCTAAATCAGGGGTAAGTTCGATTTTGTTTTTTGCTATGTCATATTGTGGCAGAGCAGATTTTATCTCGGTCACTTTTTTTCCTGATTTAGCCATAAGAGTCAAGAACAGAGCTACGCCGACGAGTGCGTCGCGACCATAGTGCAATTCGGGATATATCACTCCTCCATTACCCTCACCTCCGATTATGGCGCCTGTCTCCTTCATCTTGGCAACAACATTGACTTCGCCTACCGCTGCCGCAGAATATGAGCAACCATGCTTTTCGGTAACATCTCTCAAGCCCCGCGATGAACTCAGATTAGATACGGTGTCTCCGGGAGTATGTGCAAGCACATAATCTGCGATTGCAACCAGTGTATTTTCCTCGATGAACATTTCACCATTTTCCATGACGATGGCAAGTCTGTCAACATCAGGATCCACTACAAATCCGACATCTGCTGTTGAATTGCGCATAAGATCTGAAATCTGCGTCAGATTCTGAGGAATGGGTTCGGGAGTATGTGCAAATATACCATTTGCCTCGCAATTCAGCTCAATAACATTCTTCACTCCGAGAGCTTTCAGGAGTTGCACAATTACTATGCCTCCGACAGAATTTACCGCATCGACAGCCACGGTGAAATTTGCTTTGGCAATAGCATCAGTATCTACCAGTTTCAAATTCTTGACCATATCAATATGACGCATATCCCATGCTTCATTGTGATATTCGTGGCCGAGTTCATGCACATTGACAAACTCAAAATCCTCACTATCGGCTATTCTTATCACCTCTCTGCCCTCTGCATCATTCAGGAACTCTCCTTTGGAATTGAGTAACTTCAAAGCATTCCATTGCACTGGGTTATGGCTCGCAGTGATAATAATACCGCCGGCCGCCTTTTCTCCGGTTACCGCCAATTCGGTTGTCGGAGTTGAAGCCAGACCTATATTGATTACATCAAACCCCATGGCGAGCAGTGTGCCGACCACAAGATGACAAACCATCTGACCCGATAATCTTGCATCGCGGCCTACCACAATCACGTTGCTGCCTGTGGGATCATTCTTTCTGATAAATGCAGCGTATGCAGCAGTGAATTTTACTATATCCATTCCGCCGAGACTATCTCCGCCACGGCCTCCGATCGTTCCTCTTATTCCGGATATTGATTTTATAAGTGCCATTTTATATTTTTCTTCATGTTACAGCCGACATTCAATATTCGGCTTTGAAGTATTTCATATGATTATACACATAGGGGTTACATTCGCTCATTTCCTCTGTAAAACCCATGGTTGATTTGACTATAAGATCCACCTCGCAATCATAGTTCAGAAATTTGAGGGGAACTTGTATTCCCTCACCCATCTTGAGTGTGGTGGCAAGTGTATTTGAACCGAATACAAAGCTAAGACCTCCGAGCGATGAACTCATGTCATTGGCATTACCTTCGCCGGCCGACATATTGGATTTATCATACAGATACTTTATATTCTGACGCATGAAGCGATAATACACGGTATCTCCCTTTTTGGGTTTCTCACCGGTGCCGAGTCTGACAACTCTCATGTATACACTTCCGTCGGAATTCATGCGATAAAATGGTGCATCAGCGCCAACTTCAAACACTGAATCTTTGGGAATGGATGTTTCAACTCTGCATTGAGCCAGATACCAATTGACAGCATGATCTTCATCGCGTAATAATTCCGAATAACTCTTGCCATCGTCACAACTCGTGAAAAGCAGAAGGAGTATCCACGCGATACTGCCGAGTCCAAAATATTTTCTTGTGATATGTTTAACCATTATTTTTAATCTTCTGTTTAGTGGGAATTCCAATCGTAATTTTGTTTTACGCTGCTCAGCTCTATTTTAGGGAGGTGACTTGGCAGATGGCTGTCGTAATCTCCTAAATGCGCGATCAGAGTTGCACGGCACTCTTCAAGCGAACCTATAAACTCTCCACCCGCGGCCATCAGATGACCGCCACCATTAAATAAATCCTTGCATATATCACAGACCGGAAAATCGTATTTACTTCTTGATGACACTTTAATACAATCGGCATCTTCACGCATGTAGATACTGTAAACAATTCCGCGTATTCCTAAAGGAATATTTACAAGTCCTTCGGTATCTCCTTTCTGATAATTATGATTTCTAAGATCTTCTGCCGAAAGTGTAATCAGCGCGCATCTGTGTGAAGTGAAAATTTCCAATCTGTCAAGAAGTGCAAAGCTGTTGAGTCTCAATGCATCGACTGTTGTAGTATTAAGAGCTTCCTCGATTATGTATTTTTTATCTACATCTTTTTCAAGCAGGCGCATCAGAATCTCGTAAATTTCCGGATTATTGCAGTTAACCGAGAAGTTGCGTGTATCTGTGATCAAACCTGTCAGAATACAAGTAGCTCCGGGCTTGTCAAGTTGCTCATACCAACCGCAAGCCGCCAATAATCTGAACACAAGCTCACAAGTGCTGCTCATTTCCGGTCTGGAGAATATAACATCGCAATTCAAGTCGGGTTCTCTGTGATGGTCTATCAGCACTTTCGAGCATTTGGCAGACTGTATCAGTGGAGCGAGATTTCCTTGACGATCAGCGGTGTTGAAGTCGCACATAATTATCAGACCGGCTTCATCTACCAGGCGGTTACAGTAAGGATCATATTGAGTAAATACCACCATATCACGCGAACCGGGAAGAAACATAAGGTTTCGCGGCGCCCTGTCGGGTATTACAACATTAACATCTTTGCCAATGTTGCGAAGCAGATGCCACAATCCAAGCACACTTCCGAGTGCATCTCCATCAGGACGCATGTGGCATGTGAGCACAATCCTTTCATTGGTTGCGACCAGTCGCATAAACTCCTTTACAGAGTCCGGATTCAACAGGCTTTTCATTTACTGTTATATTCTTAAGGCCTTTATAAATAAGTTCAGATGCTCTTTCTGACCTTACCGAATTGCAAATATAGTTAATTTATTCTTTATCACATTGGCCGCACTCCTCTTTTTTATGATTAGTTGCGGTTCAAAGTTTCCAACATGAAGTGCAACGGCCATTTCCACACTCCTCCTCAGGAGAATCGCGCCGAGGGGGTGAGTAAGCCCCCGTTGAGAGCAACCTTACGATGGAAAAAATGACCGGATTTTTAGCTGCGACACAAAAAAAGGAGACCGAAGTCTCCCTGCGATTAAGTAAAATTGTTATTGCATATGAAAAATACACTCACCTAACCGCGGAGCAAAGATCCATAATATATGTGTTACTCCGGCACTTCGACGCAAAGCTGAAATTTAGAGGATACGGAATTGTCGGTAGTCATGAGCCTGCGGTTTCTCGAAAACCAAGTCAATGAATAAGCCTATAGAAAGCACGTTTATTCCGCACTCGGACAAGGGTTTGAGTCCCTCAGGCTTCACTTGGCGAGTCGGACAGATTACCTCAATCGAATTGCAGCGATTTTCAAGGGTCAATGTAAATAATGGGTTGTTAAAATATTTACAAATATAGTTAGCTTTGC
>CAMWLY010000010.1 GCA_947175145.1 uncultured Muribaculaceae bacterium
AAACAGAAATAATGGATAATATACAATCACTCGACCAACTGAA
This sequence comes from uncultured Muribaculaceae bacterium, assembly GCA_947175145.1. Classification (GTDB taxonomy): domain Bacteria; phylum Bacteroidota; class Bacteroidia; order Bacteroidales; family Muribaculaceae; genus Lepagella. The sequence continues at coordinate 44 of CAMWLY010000010.1, forward strand.
AAACAAATATTACGGAGAAATCGGCACTCCCGAACGTGATAGTTTGGAAAACGAACTTGCAGCTCTCCGCATATGTTATAAAATCAAGATTGCACGCGAAAGACTTAATCTCACACAGGAGCAGTTAGCAGAACGTGTGGATAAAAAACGCCCATTCATTTCTAAGATAGAAAACGACGGCGAGAATATCACTCTCCGCACCCTATTTGACATTGTAGAGCGAGGATTAGGGGGCCATCTGAGAATCAGTTTTGATTTTTAGACCCTGCGCCCTGATATTGAATAATTCCCCAAAAGTTATGTGTCTAACTTTTGGGGTTATCAATGTATTGGTCGAGGTCGGTATCATCAAAGAGACCCGACAACTCGCCGGTGTTCTCGTTATAGTCGAAGTCCACCCAGCCATCATGCACAGGGTCTCCATTGTAGGTGTCTAAATCGTCCATAACTATATAAGTTTTGCTTGTTGTAGAATGTAGTTAAAGGAATAACTGCGATCTGCGAGGGTGTGCGGGATAATAATATATTTCCAGGGTTTGCCGCCGTTTTGAGCGGTGAATTCCGTTGCTCTACGGCAAAACTCACGAGCGGCTTCTGCCTTGGCTTGCACTTCTTCCGAATTTACTTGGTCTTCTCGTTTTGTTTCGCACATATAGATAGCGTCAGCGGTCTCCACTATGAAATCCGTCTCATATTTCTTTGCGCCATTTTTCCAGTAGATATTCAACTGATCCGGAACAGGACGAATCCATTTGAGGACTTCATTATTGGTTTCGAGAATAAAAGAGAAGTCAAGCTCGGTCGAACTGTCAAAACGATATTTTGTGTAATAGGATTTTTTGAAGCCTACATATACATATTTCTTAACTTCTGATTTGGAAGTTGGAGCAGGTTCGTGAAAATCACGATACCCCCAGTCATTAACAATGACATGTTGGTCGAGAATTTTAGAGAACGGAAGCACTTTGTTAATTTTGAACTCTCCCGGAATTATGCGGTAGTGTTCTTTCATCTGCTTATAGATGTTGTCCGAAATGCTTTGCTTGTAAGCGTGAACCCTCTCGTTCAAATCATCATCTGAAATACCGGGAGCATTTCTACGGATAGCGTCAATAGCTTGTCCGACAAGTTTATAAAGCAGGTCGGAAATTTCGTCATAATCTATATCATCAAAGTCAATCAGCGAGACAATAAGTTGTTCTATGGCGGGTCGTTTTGAACTTCCGGATTTACCGGCAATAACCTCGAACTCTGTTGAATCATGCAGACCCTGACGGATAAGTTCACGATGTAATTCATCAAGATTATACCCGGTTGTGGTGTCAAGGTCGAAGTCCTCAAAAATGGCTTTGACATTCTGCTGTTCAACAACGATGCGTGGTATCTCGATAACATTATTTTTGTAGTCCTCAACTACAATATTTATAATCTCGTCGACCTGAGCAATTTGTTCGGCAGCATCTTGTTCAGCAAATAGGGAGTCTTTAATGCTCTCCTTAATTGTTTCAATAGCCTTTTCGCGCAACTTTTGTTTTACCTCTTTCTTTTGGAGGTCTCCAAAAGAAGCAACACCCTCGGAGGCAATGTTTGAAATGGCTGTCTCTACAGCCTTGCCAACCTGTGTAACATACGCTTTCGATTTCTCGGTTATTTCACCCTTGACTTTTTCAATTTGCTTCTGAATCTTCTGCTCGGTAGAGGTCGGAGTAGTTTCCACACGACCTCCCTTATCGCGCTCATCGGCTTCGTCAAGTTCGATAAACGAAACACGTTTGAGCAGTGAATTGCCCTTGTTTGCTTCGTCGATAACTTTCTGGAATTTGTCGTGAGCAATTACAGTTAGGGTATCAACATCCTTATTCCCGGTGCGCTGTCCTCCGTATGGCAAGCGCAGACCGCGTCCGATAGTTTGCTCAATGAGGATAGCCGCATTGGAGGCGCGTAGTGGAATAATCGTATAAAGATTATTCACGTCCCAACCCTCTTTGAGCATATTGACGTGGACTACAATTTCTATCTTATTATCGGGTGATTCGAGAGCCACAAACTGACGCTCGATGTCTTCGTCCTTTTTAGATGTGCTGTCAATGCGTAGAACCTTTCCTTTGTACGCTCCGTGATAAATGCGATCGCTCTGCAATAAATCTTCTATCTCTTTTGCATGATTGATGTCGCGGCAAGCAACGAGTATAAAAGGTTTGACTACTGGCAATCCGTTCTGCTTGGCATACATCTCAATAGCAAGCCTGGTCCGCTCATGTACTGTAATTCCATCTTCAAGTTTGATAATTTCAATTTCCTCGGGAGTGAAATTATCTTTGTTGAAATTACGGGCTTTTGCAATCGCCGGATTTTTGACATATAATCCATTGTCGAGTGCTTCGGCGAGATTATATTCAAAAACGATATTCTTAAAGGCTTTCCCTTTTTCATCGAAAGGTGTAGCAGTCATCTCAAAACCAAGAATAGGACGAAGCTCATTGATCGCTTTTTTTGAAGCGTCTCCGTGATAGCGGTGTGCTTCGTCCATCAAGATTACAAGGTCAGGAAGCGATGCGAGATAATCAAAGTATGATTGACCGAGATATTCAGACAGTCGACGCATACGCGGTAACCCTTTTTTACTCTCTTTACTATCCTTGTTGAACTTCGAGATGTTGAAGATATTGATTTCAAGGTCTGAGAAAAGAGAGCCTGTGCGTTCCTGATAGTTCTCGCCAGTAACGATTCTTGGTGGCCTTCCGACAAATTCACTGATACCCTTGAACACATATTTTGAATATGACTCATCGCCGAAGTCTTTTATCAACTTCTCGTAAAGAGTAAGATTGGGAGCAAGCACAAAAAAGTGCTTGATGCCTTTCTTGAGATAAAGGTATGCGATGATTGCACCCATCAGTCGCGTTTTACCGATACCGGTGGCAATAGAAAAAGCAAGCGAAGGGAAATCCCGGTCAAACCCTTTCACCGTCGGCACAATAGACTTTACCTTTGCAAGTTCAGCTGTGATAAACATTTCAAGCATATCCGGGTCAGTCGGCGGTTTTTGCAAGGAAAGCTTATCGGTCAGTTGAGCGGTAAGCTCTAACGCTTTCGCAAGAGGCTTGCGAAGCGATAGACGCTGACGTATGTAGTTAGCTTGTGAGTCCATCAGTCAAAAAGATTTGGTTCGTTTTGTGATGTTTTTTCATCATGAAGATACTCTCCGTATGGGTCAAGATCTTCCCGTTCCTCATATTCAATATCGGGAACCGACACGATATTGAGAGAATAATCGTCGCGGGCGAACTCGCAGGTGTCGAGAAGAACTTTGGGGATTTTCTTAATGGTGATGTTTGAGTACTTGTTACGGCACTCAGGCTGGAATTTGGTGCAGCATATAAGCAATGATTCATCTTCGCCCAACTGATCGTGAATGGTTTCGAGCATTTCAGCGGTAATGAGTTGGGTGGTAGTGAAGATAAAGTCATGCTCAGAACTGCTACCTTGCTTCCAATAAACTTCCGTGTCCGGAGAATAGGTAAAGCCCTGATGCTTTGCCATAGCAGCGGCAAGCATATCGGCATTGTAATCCTTGTTGATTACAAGGTTACCATACTTATCCTTATTGAGAAGACTCGGCGCAAGTTCGTAGAACTTAAATCCTCCTCCGCCTTGCCAATTCAAAGGAATAGTCATTCCGCTTTTATCGGTTCCAGTTATAACATTTTTCAATCTCGGCGAACAATGTGAAAATGCATGATCCCCAAGCTCAACTCCAATCCAACGACGTCCCATTTTATGGGCAACAGCAGCAGTTGTTCCACTTCCGAGGAAACTGTCTAAAACTAAGTCGCCAGGTTTAGTAAATAAGGATAGTACACGGAATAGTAAGGCCTCTGGCTTCTTGGACGTTGGAAAGTCAACACCGCCCTCATTTTGAGTGTTTTGAAAATCGATATCTTCCCAAAAATCACAAAGAAGCATTCCAAGGTCTTCCGTAATATCTCGGTTCCAAACCACGGTTTGAATACCGGCACTTAATAATGATATTACACGACCATTATAATATAAATCATCTTTTGAGCCATCTTTCGAGCGGAAAGAGACTACTTCATTGAAATGTTCTAAAGAATATTTTCTAGCATCCTCATTTTTATGTGACTGTGTTGTGCAGATTTGATTTCGATGACAAAGATAAAATTCTTTGAATTTTTTATCTCGAATATTTATATCTTTTAATGTGGATTTCGGAGGAAGTATTCCTTTTTCAATCAGAACATCCAATAAATTAATGAGAATTTTTGTCCCATTTTTCTCTGTTATAAAATAGGAATAATGGGTATCGTATGTTTCTCTTTTAACATATTGAGGAAAAATTTCAAGTTTATCGGACTTTTTATACACCAACATTAAGTCTTTTTGCTTGATAATTTTTTTCCCTCGATGTGCAGTCTTGACTCCACTTGGAGTAGAAGAGCGAATAGCAACAGAGGCAATGAAATTAGATCGTCCAAAAATCTCATCACAAATTACTTTGGCATAATGCACTTCGCCATCGTCGAGGTGCATACATAGTACACCGTCATCGCTTAATAATTTATAAAGAGATTGAAGACGGTAATACATTAAGTTGAGCCATATAGAATGCTCTAAATTATCATCGTAATGCTCGAAAGCGTTACCGGTATTGTATGGAGGGTCTATGTAGATACACTTAACTGCGCCTGAAAAGTTTTCTTCGAGAGCGCGAAGAGCGAGAAGATTGTCGCCGTGAATGAGCATATTACCCGGCCACGGTTTGCCATTAGGGAGTATTCCGACTTCTACCCCCCCGCATAACTAAATTGTTGATTCTCAATAAGTAAACGTGGTTCAACAGCAAAAGTCTCCTCTTCCTTGCCAATCCACGTCAGCTCCAGTTTATTTATCTTGTTATGTGCCATTTTACTTTTTCTTTTTAGGAAGGATTTTCTTTTCGTCTGCTTTCAGGCGTCGTTCCACTTTCTTGACATCTTCTGCAGGAGGGAGTGCTTCAGGGCGGATATCTCGGTCAAGCAGCATATTGCGAACGGCAGAATTATTGTCAATGTGTTCGCGTTCAATGTTGCCTTGTCCTCTAAGATCTTTCTGCAGTACGTTTACGGAGGTCATTTCTGCAGCAAAGTCTTTTGCTTTGATAGCTAAAGTGGATAGGAAGTCGGCAAGAGGTCTTTTCTCCGGCGCACCTACTCTTCGTTTCATCATGGAAGTATTAAGGCCGAAAAGTGCCTGATCTCCTTTAGCACGTATTACAGCAAACCCTTTATTATCTACCCCTCTTTCATAAAGTACCCCTGAAAGATGATGTTCTGTTTCGGCAAGTTTAGCACGAGCCTGTACCCTCTCGTAATCAAGGAGTCGTTGATGCACAAGTTCGGCACGACGAGTTTGCACGGCGAAATAGTTTTGTGCAAATGCAATCTCCGGTTTGCGAGGGTCACCATTTTGAGCCACAAGATAGCACGCATAGCGTGTAAGCATTACGTCATCAATCTGACGCTGAGCGCCTTTGGCGAGGTTTATCATTTTCCCGGCGTCGGCAAAATGATCGGAGATTTTTTCCCCTGCGTTTTCACAAGATTCCTTAGCCCGCGCGAGAACATCCTTAAATCTTTCCCATTTAGCATATCCTAATAAAGGATAGAGTTCGCGGGCGCTCCAACATTCCAGTCCTTCATATTCTATGGCGATAGATTCAAAGCTATTAAATAGTTTATTTATTTCTTCGGCTTTCATAATAGTTAAATTATCCTCCAATGAAAGGTTATTAACTTGGTTTGCTCAATCTTTTGGGCGAGCATGGCTTCTACTTTTGAGAGCAGTTCTTCTTTCTGAGAATCCACATCATCCTGTGCCTGATAAAGATTGAGGCGTTTTTTGCTACGTTCCTTTTCAAGGTCTTTGATAAGACGTTGCAGACGTACTTTTTCGTCAAGGCGCGAAGTCTTTTTGCTCTCGCTTTTGCGGAGCTTGATTTCAGCGTCAAGGTCGCGCAATTCTTTTTCCAACCCGGCTTTCACATCGTCAGCCCAGTTGTCGAGTTTTTCCATTTCTTCCTCGAAGAAAGTATTATTGCGCTCGGCATTAGCGGCTGTAATCTCCGCACGTTGGGCGGTGATTGCATCAGCGAGTGCAACTGCAACGGTTTGGGATAGTTCCGCATTCAGCGGATCTTCCGAACCGGGAAGTCGTAGCATGTACTCGGCAATGTCGGAAGGAATGGGTTCTCCTTTAGCAGTAATACAAGCGTGGAGAAGAATATCCTCTTTCTCGAACGAGTCTATAGTAAGTTGCTCGACAGTGAGCCAACCTGAATGACCGACAAGCTGCTTGATGAAAGCAACGTTGAGCGGTGAGTTACTGTAATCGAGTGTAACTTCGGAGACAGGAACAGGCGCAGCTTTAAGACCGGTGAGCATATATTGAGCGAGCGGATCGCCAATGCGGTAAGGTCGTACACCATCTGCTAATTTAGCGGTACGCCTATTCTCGGAGCTTACCATCATATATTCGCCGGGGAAACGACGATACCAGCTCACGGCTCCGTTATCCACAAACGGATGGACGATAAACGAATGGTCTGTATCGTTGAAATCGGCATAGTCAGCGAAATAGTTTCGCGTAAGTTGCCAAAGCGTTTGCTCAAATTGATTGAGATTATCGCGGGTTTCGGCAAGGTCGCTCCGAAGTTTCTGCTTAACGGATTCATCGAAGTTCTCTAAAAGAGTGGTACGGGCTTTAAGCATCTTGTCTGAAATCTGCTCTTGCAGTTCCTCTTGGAGGGCGTCGAAAGCCTCTTTAATCTCTTTTGGCGAGCGGCAAAGTTGATAAATCTGCGCTATGCGCTTTTCAAAATCAACGCCATTGCCGATTGCCCCGAGAACTTCATCGGAGGCTCCGAAAACTCCGTTGAAAAGCTGAAACTTTTGGTCGAGCAATTCATAGACGCGGATATCGGCTGCATTTGCTTTATTGAGGAAGTTGATAACCACTACATCGAAATTCTGACCGTAGCGGTGGCAACGACCAATGCGCTGCTCGATGCGCTGTGGATTCCACGGCATATCATAGTTGACCACAAGCGAGCAGAACTGAAGATTGATACCTTCGGCAGCAGCCTCGGTAGCAATCATAATGGTAGCTTCATCGCGGAAGTAGTCAACGAGAGCAGCGCGTTTATCGGCGGTTGCCGGGCCTGTGATTTTTGATGTACCCTTATGCTTTTCTTTCCAAGCCTTGTAAATGGCTGTGGATTGCTTGTCGGAATTAGAACCATTGAAAAGTACCACTTTCCCCTTGTAGCCTCTCTTTTCGAGCAAGTCGAAAATGAAATCTTGAGTACGGCGCGATTCAGTAAAGATAAGAGCCTTTTTGGGCGCACCGAGTTCTTCAAGTTGAGCAAATCCCTGATTTAAGCCTTCAAAAAGCTGTTCAGCTTTTGAGTTGCGTTTAATTTTGAAGGCGACGTCGCGGAATTTTTCAAGGTCTTTAATTTCTGCTTCCACTCGCTCGATGTCTTCGGGCGAGAGCATTTCTTCTTCGTCCGGCTCATCCTCGTCTTCTTCATCATCAAGCCATTCTTCGGTTTCGCTCTCGTAGTCCTCATAGTCATACTTGAAAAGTTCATCATCGGAATGCTCAACGCCCTGACGTTTGAGCTTAGTCTCCAACTTTTCAATTAGTGCGCAGAGAGTCCCGTATATAGCGTGGGTTGAAGATGCAAGAAGTTTGCGGAGGATTAGCGTCATAAGCTGACGCTGACTGTTAGGGAGCGCATAAAGGCGTGGACGTTGCAGATACTCCGAAACAAGGTCGTAAAGTTCCTGTTCTTGTTTGGTCGGGAAAAACTCTTGCAGTATAGCGATACGCTTTGTGTATCGTACATATTCCAATACCTGTCGGCGAAGTGTACGCTTACATAACGGAGCAAGACGGCGACGCAGGTTGGTATAATCGGCTTCGTCAAGATTCCGGTTATACTGCATCTTGAAACTTTTGATGTCTCCAAACGCATAATCATCTATTATTGTAGTCAGACCGTAAAGTTCAAGAATAGAGTTTTGGAGCGGAGTTGCTGTAAGGAGAATTTTCTTCCTATCCGCAAGCGCATTTTTTATAGTGTTGGAGATTTTGTTGGTAGGCTTATAGACATTGCGTAGACGGTGAGCCTCATCGATTACCACCAAATCCCAATTTGTTTGCTTTAGATATGGAGCCTTTGTTTTTGCGAATTGATATGAGCAAATGACAATTTCTTCGCAGTTGAATGGGTTAAGCTTCCCGGCCTCAATGAAGCGGTTAAAAGTCTTTGCTTCGAGAATACGAGACGGCAGAAAGAACTTCTCTTGAAGTTCAGCTGCCCACTGTTTGCGGAGGTTAGCCGGAGCGATGATCAGCAGGTGGCGGCGATGTTCTGCCCAGAACTGAGAAAGAATAATCCCTGCTTCAATAGTCTTGCCAAGTCCTACCTCGTCGGCGAGTATTGCACCCTTAGAAAGCGGAGACTTGAACGCAAAAAGAGCTGCATCTATCTGATGCGGAGTTAAATCAACCTGCGCGTCTTGTAATGAAGCTGTGAGCTTACCGAGACTGTCGGAAGGCAGACTCCGTGTAAGCCAATAGGCAAAATATTTCTGTTGCGCTGCTGTCAGCTTCATATTTAGGTCAGTTCAGTTCAGAAGATAGTGCTCTATATGTGCAAATTTAGATAAAAAAATATGAGATTTCTACACCGGAGTTATAAAATTACGAAATCATTTCTACCCTTGATGTGCTGCGTTTATATGATATATAATGAAGTGTATATACATTCAGCGGAGATTGTCAGGTTAATTACTGACAACCTCCGCTGCTATTATTTGGTTTTATAATTTAAAATCAGAATAAATCCCAGTTCTGATATCCAATCACATTTCTCAACTGCGGATCCATCTCTACACGCAGATCATTGAGCATGTTATTATTGGAAACATTGACAGTTGTCAGCAACGGGTCGTTGATAAGCTGTAATGTAATCAGCTGATTGTTCGATACATTCACACGCTGCAGGAAGCTGAGATTTGAGAGATTCAGATAAGTAAGATCATTCCATTCCACATTTACAAATGCCAATGACTGAGCATCTCCAACTTCAAGTGTGGTCAGGTCATTATACGGAGCCCAGATTTCATTGATCGACGGACAATTGTTAAATGCCAACGCAGTCATGTGGTTGTCGCTGCAAAGCACACTCGACAGAGCCGGAAGATCCTGAAGATATAGTTTCTGAATCTTATTACCATTCAGGTTCAGGTTCTGAAGTTTCACACACCCGGCAAGTTCCATGCCTGTCAAATCATTATAACCGGCATAAAGAGTCTTAAGAGCCTGACAGCCGCTGACATTGAGTGTCTCAAGACGATTACCGCTGCAATTCAGAATCTCAAGATTAGGAGCGGCAGTTACGTCGAGAGCTTCAAACACATTGTCAGAAATATTGAGTCGCTTAAGCAGTGGCACTCCATATAGGTCAAGAGCAGCCAAGCGGTTATGCTGAAGCTTAAGAGTCTGAATCTGAGGGCAGCCACTTACTTCAAAATCAGAAATAAGATTGCGGCTTACATTAACCTCTACAAGAGCGGGATTATTAGTTATCTTGACTGTTGCCAAGCGATTTCCGGACAAATCCACTTTCTCCAGAGCAGGAAAATTAGAAATATCCAAAGTGCCTGCAAGCTTTTTACCGTGCCAGTCAATTTCGGTCACATGGCCATTAGATACTTTGACACCCTGCACTCCGACAAGATCGGATTTGGGTGATAGACCAAGTATCGATGCATTTGTCTCACCTGAAGGAGAACTCTGTGCAAGAAATGTACGAAGACTTTTTGTTTCCTGTTTGCTGATGGATTGAGCAAACCCACACGATGCAACTGCCAGCAAAGCAGACATCAGAAATATGGTTCTTTTCATAATATTTCGCTTTATAATTTTCTCTTATTAACACTTTGCAACATCAGTTTGTTCATATTTTTTCGGTGTTTATCAAACCATTTGCAGGTTTATATTGTTTAAATAGTGAAATAAATAGAATTTTAATAATAAGAGAATCGGCTGTCGCATCTTGGCTCAGCATCGAAACCCTAAATAGATTATGACTATAACAGTAATAAAAACCCTGCTTATAATCCTGATTCTTGTGGTGATGGTTATATTGCTGCTCAGCATGGATCATTTGTTTAATGGCAAATTTCACGCTGATAAGGAAGATGCCGATGAGTTGCGTCATGATATAGACAATTCATCAGATGTGATTACCAATCAGAATCTGCTCAGTGAGCTGGTTGAGGTAAGCCGCCCCGGTTCCCGCAATAGAAAATAGAAATTACAAGTATATACCCGGTTGTTAGCGGGAGTATCGAAACAATACGATACTCCCGCTAACTATGTTATAGCCTTATCTTTCTCAAACAATCATTCTGCTACAAAGCCAATTGATTGGATAGAGTAAGACGCTGGGTTGGATAAGTTTCGCTTATAGCCTTGAGCACAGGCAAAAGATTTGTATAGGCATGAACCAGAACCACAAAATTAAATTCCGTCTGACTGCGCTCATAGTTATACTCTATGTAATATGTGGATAGATGAATGTCGAATTTTCTGAAGGTCTGCCGATACGGTTCTATATCATCGACTATATCTTGCACTATTACATTGATAACTTTAGCTTCCTGACCTAATTTGCGTCTCTTTTCATACTGTTCGAATGTGATGAGTGTAAGCAGAATCAGCAGCGTAGCACCCAAGGAGCACATATACATGCCTATGCCGACTGCCATGCCGATTATAGCAGTCATCCATATTCCGGCGGCTGTGGTAAGTCCTCTGACCGCACCTTTCATGTGAATCATAGCGCCACCACCCAGGAAACCGATGCCGGTGATTACCTGCGCGGCTATACGCCCCGGGTCACCGTTTTTCAAGCCGAGGTAAACCTGAGGCACATAAATCGAGAGCAACATGGCAAGACAGGCACCCATGGAAATGAGGGCAAATGTGCGTATGCCTGCTATCTGCCCCTTGCGTTTGCGCTCCGCGCCCACGGTCATGCCGAGCAACATGCTGAGCAAAAGCCGGAACATACTGTTGATCATATTGACCTCCAGCGAGTTGATTTGCTCAATAATATATGCTGCCGAAGTTGTTATGATTTGCCAGATGATGCTTTACTTATTATTGGAATCAGTATTATCCGCATTTTGCAACTTAGCGCTTCCTGCCGGTTCATCATCATCTTTTTTATCCCCTTGATTTGCCACAAAAGCCTTGAAAGCGTTGACAAAACTTGCATTATATGATGCCTGTTTGCTGCGCTTGGTAATCAGATTGGTAACATAGACAGTAAAGATGGGGAACATCATCATGCCCAGAGCGGCAAGCAGCACAGAGAGCACTCTGCCCATCGGGGTGACAGCTACTATGTTCGAGCCCACGGTGGTGACATCCATAGCAGCCCACCAAAGCGCATCTGTATAATCCTTGACTCCGCTGTTATGGCCGTGCTCGAATAAGAAGAATATAAGCGACGCAAAATAAACTGTAGATATCAGAGTGATAATATATGACCAGAAAAGACCGGTAGCACGATTGCTTGTGAACCAGGCCACAACAATCGCCATGGCATATCCTCCTCTGATTAGCGGAATATATCGGACCACATAGCTGACCTCCGGGCTCAGATGCCAACCAAACCTGTATATTATGTATTGATATGGCACTGCAACCAGAAAGAAAAGCCAGCGTGTCAATAGATAGTGTTTCCGGTTTTCCGATAAGATCCATTCAATAAAGAAATCAGCCATGAAAACTATGCAAATCCAGAACTGATATTTCTCAAACCTCGGCTGGATATAAAATTTCACACCCTGAAAGGTATCTATGGAAATCATGATAATCAGCCATAGAGAAAGAGCAAGTATCAGGATATGCAATATCATGAATACCCCTTTATGCCTAAAAAATCTGCCAAGCAAATCCAACTTGTTCATCACTGTCAAGATTCTAATTCTTATTCTTATCAAACGTTAAAATTATCAAATAAGTTTTCACTCATTTCACACTCCCTCCACAATCAGTTTCAATTTTTGTAAATTAATTGAATAATGATTAATTTAGCAATATTATAAAAGATTATAAAAAAGAATCCCTCTCTTCATATTTTAACATGAGAAAAAGCCTGAAGAAAGCGATAGCCGGTGTGGCGAAACTTATGGTGCGAGCGCATCTGATCCGCAAACAGATTATAATAAAGGTTGACGGAGGTATCTGTTCGCAGATGCATTTCTTTCTTGTAGGCCGTATCTTATCTCAGCATGGAAACCGGATCGTGTATGACCTATCCTGGTTCAAGGACTCCGGAATGGATCTCGACGGTCGCTTCTGTCGCAATTTCGACTTGCTGAAGCTTTTCCCTAATTTGAAGTTTGATTCCCGCATCTCACCTATACTGCGGAGACTATATATCTCGAGTTTCTACCATTTCAATGACGTATATACTCAGGAATCATCTGAACAACCCTGGTGGAAGCTTAACGCACCTCTCTTTCTTGACGGTTACTTTAAAGACAATGGACCTCTGAATACCGCATTGAGAAGCGAAAGTTTCAGACATACATTCAAACCGAAAATTGATGCGGTTGATAGCAAGCGAATCGAACCGGTGCTGAAAAGTATTGAGAATTCGACGCGCCCCACTTGTGCCATGCATGTTAGAAGGGGCGATTTGGCGAAATATAATAAAGCATACGGATACCCGGTTGAATCCGAATATTTTGTGAAGGCTCTCCGTGAGGTGGAAAATTCGGAAGATGGAGCCATCAGCTGCTTTATATTTTCCGATGAGCCGAATTGGTGCAGGCAGGAACTACTACCCCTGCTTGAGAAATCGCGCCTTAATTCCGACACTAAGATGATGATATGCGATGCCAATGGCTCTGACAAAGGATACCTGGATTTATACTTACTGTCGAGATGCCGCAATGTGATATGTTCGCAGGGTAGCATGGGAAAATATGGTGCGCTGTTACGAAATCGCAAGCAAAGCGAAGGATTGGTAGTTTTGCCGGCACGCGATTCAAATCTCGAATGGCTACCCCGCTTCTCATCTTCAATATCGATTTAATTTTTTTGGAGATATAAAAAATAGTTTCTAAATTTGTCGCCGTTACGGTTGGCAATCGCCATTAAATGGGAACACGGGTGCAAATCCCGGACAGTCCCGCTGCGGTGAGTTTCTCAATCGTTCCGGCTCAAACACTCTGAGGGAACTCCTTTTCCCCTCCACCGCCACTGGAGCTGATACACACGCCCCGGGAAGGCAGAGCCGATGAACGGAAACAAGTCCGAAGACCTGCCGTGATATTAATGATTCACCAACTCTTCGAGGAAAGAGCGAACATTTATGACACGCAGAAAAGGACACCTCCCTACATATGCGGCTCGAATTGCAATTGCCGCCTCATTCACAGCCTGCAGCCATCTGCAGACACATGCTGCTCCCGCACTTAATCAGCCCGATTCCACTTCGACACAACTTGATAACCTTGAAGTGGTAGGCAAATCGACTGCACGCGAACTCACCTCAACTACCCCGCTCCACACTCTCGATAGCGAAGATTTACGCCGACAAGGCATCTCGGATATCGGTGACGCACTGCGCCGGTTACCGGGGCTTAATGTGCGCGACTATGGCGGTGCCGGCGGAATGAAAACGGTCTCTCTCCGCGGACTCGGAGCTAACCACACAGGTGTGATTTATGATGGAATCACTCTTAGCGATTGCCAGGGTGGCAGAATCGACCTCTCCCGCTATTCAATATCCACACTTGGCTCCATAGGTGTGCTGGAAGGTGATAACAATGACTTGCTGACTTCGGCCAGAGTGGCCGCTGCTGCCGGTAATATTATCCTCAATACCCAACCTCTACCCTCTCAAACAGACCGCGCGCCCCATCTGAATTTTATAGCAGAAACCGGTTCGTTCGGACTTGTCAGGCCATATATAAGATATGCGCAAACATATTCCTCAAAACTCACTTTGGGTCTGACAGCAGAATACACACATGCCGATAACCGCTATCCTTATATTTTGGACAATGGTATTCTCACTGCAAAGGAATATCGCAGAAACAGCCGAATGGATTCGGGCCACACTGACCTGAATGCCATAATACGACCGGATTCAAGATGCGATATTGAAGCAAAAGGATATTATTATGAATCCCATCGGGAGATTCCGGGGCAGGTAATTCTTTATAATCCACGATGCAATCAAAAGCTTAAGGAGAAAAATTTCTTTGGCCAGATCATATATACCGACCGTCACTCCGGACCGGTCACTCTGCAATTCGCTACTAAATTTAATTTCGACAACTCCGATTTCCGCGATAAAGATGATAAATACCCGGGAGGATTATGGCGCGAGTATTATTATCAGCGTGAAGCTTACGCTTCTGTTGTGGCACTATGGAATATAGATTATCACTGGAGTGTATCTTACGCCGGGGATTATGCCTATAATAATCTCAACTCCAATCTGCTCGGTGACATCAAACCGGAGCGACACACCTACCTGCAGGCATTCTCCGGGAGATTTATTAACAGCTGGCTTACAGCCACAGCAAAACTACTCTGGTCTATCTATGATAATAAAGTAGTCAATGATGCAAGTGCCAAAGATGCCAACCGCCTGTCACCATCTATCAGTCTTTCGGCAAGACCCCTGCGCGACACCCGGTTCTACATCAGGCTGAGCTACAAGAATATTTTTCGGATGCCGACCTTCAATGACAACTATTATTACAGATCCGGCAGCCGCGAATTGAAACCGGAGGATACGGAATCCTTAAATATAGGATTAACCTGGGGTGCTGATCCTATCGGGATATTATCATCTTTGCAAGTTACTGCAGACATGTATTGGAACACTATCCGCAATAAAATTGTGGCGATTCCTCAGAATGCATTCCAATGGACAATGGTAAATCTCGATAAAGCACGCGCTTACGGAGCAGACTTTACACTCAGCGCTACACTTAGTCTTGCAGCGAATCAAGCCCTGTCTTGCGCGGGCAACTATAGTCTGCAGAGAGTGCAACCGCGCACATCACCCTCGAGACCGGATTACAATAAACAGGTTGCTTACACTCCTATTCACTCGGGAGCTGCTTCGCTATCGTGGGAAAATCCTTGGGTTAATCTGACTCTGACCGTCAGCGGAGCATCGGAAAGGTTCGGCACTAATTCCAATCTGCCTATGAGCAGACTAAAACCATATTCCGAAATAGGTGCGACTCTATCAAGAAATGTCATAATTAAAAAAATAACCCTCTACTTTGAAACGGGATTGCAGAACATCTTCAACACTCAATATGAGATTGTGTCTCACTATCCGATGCCGGGCCGAAGATGGAACTGCAAAATTGGAATCGAATTTTAAGCAAAACATAACAGGAACAACAGAAACATCTAAAGATTATGAAACATCTTGCACTAATTGCCTTAGCGGCAGCTTCAGCGCTCACGTTTTCTGCATGTGATAAAAATGATGAGCAGAAAAAACCTGTGGAAACTGCAGCCGGATTTTATGTGCTCAATCAGGGAAACGCTTCTTCAGGAGTACCATCAACTTTGACAGCGTTTGACTATGAAAGCGGAATGGGTTCTGGTTCCAACAGCTGCGCGTTTCAGAATGCCAACAATTTCCAACTCGGAAGTAATGCCACTGATGCGATGCAGTATGGTTCAAAACTTTACATAGCTTCATATTCATCAGATGTAATCTGGGTTGCAGACCCTGTCACTCTTAAAGTAATAAGCCAAATTCAGCCGGGCAATGAACTTGCCGGGCACAATCCGCGACACTTTACAGCCCATAAAGGTAAAGTATATGCATCTATGTATACCGGATATGTGGCTGAGATTGACACAACTCTTTGTGCTATCACACGCGAAATCAAGGTTGGTCCAAATCCAGAGGGGTTGGCAGTGAGCCGCGGCAAATTATATGTAGGCAATAGCGACGGCATGAACTGGACCGCCGGATATACCGACAACTCCATCTCAATCATCGACCTTGACAAATGGACAGAAACCCAATGGCAAGATCACTCGAAATTCTTTAATGTCACCAAATTGATAAGCCGCGGTGATGATCTGTTCGCTCTCAGCATGGGTGATTACGGCGCCATCAAAAGCTCTGTAAAAAGAATCCGCGATCGAGAAGTGACCGATATCTGCGAAGCGACCACGATGGCTGTATCCGGCAACACTCTATATACAGTGAATTGTGTATATGGTGATGTAGCCAACTCCAAATTTCGCGCTTTCGACATAACATCTCTTCAGGAAGTAAGCAACCCCTTTATCAATCAGACCTCATCAGCCGATGCCAAGATTGATTATACTACAGCTGTGGGGGTTGATCCGATAACCGGTGATATTGTAATCACCTCAAACTATGTCGACCCGGCTACCGGCTGGGGTCTTTACAGCGACCCCGGATATGCCAACATCTATGACCGCAATGGTAATTTCAAACAGCGCATTTCTACCGGTGTTGGCCCGGTCGAAATAGTATTCGTGCATTCTTATAAATGAAAACACTGATTGTCGAAGCTACTCTTAAGCTTATATTGGTATTAGCCTCCATGTTCTCTCTGGCATCATGCCGGGGAGACCATGGTAATACCGGTACCACTGATTCCCGGGATTCTCTGATTGCAATGCATGATGCCCGACTGCTGGAAATCAGCGAACATAAGGAGTTCACCGAAGTCAGGATTACCAATCCCTGGGATACCACCCAGCTTCTTGACAAATATATCCTGGTAGAGCGTGACAAACCGCTGCCCGAAAATTTACCCGATGGAGTATTACTAAGGGTGCCATTAAACAAATCCTTGGTATATTCATCAGTTCATGCAGGCTTGCTATCCGAATTAGGCAGTGATTCATCAATTGCAGGAGTCTGCAATGCTTCTTACATCAAGGATAAAAAACTTAAAACCCGCATTGACGCAGGTCTTGTTGCGGACTGCGGACCCGATTTAAGCCCCGACATAGAGAAAATAATCATGCTCGGACCGGATGCGATACTCCTTTCCCCATTTGAGAGTAACACTCAATATGGTAAAGTCAAAGGTATCGGCATTCCGCTGGTGCAATGCGCGGATTATATGGAACCCACTCCACTCGGACGCGCGGAGTGGATTCGCTTCTTCGGAAGACTTACAGGAAAAGCTGCCGAAGCAGACAGCATGTTTATGATCACTCGTCAACGCTACCTTTCTCTTAAGGATAAAGCTCAAAAGAGCGCCAACCGACCATCTGTATTGTTCGACCGGCAATATGGTGCTACTTGGGATGTTCCCACAGCACGCTCCACTATTGGGATACTGATAGAAGATGCCGGCGGTAAAAATCCTTTTGCTTCGGAACCAAAGCCCGGCTCGGCAACACTTGACCCGGAGCAAGTGCTGGCAAAAGCGCACAATGCCGATGTATGGCTCGTGAGATATTACCAGGACAATGAAAAAACATTGGCTGAACTCCGAACAGACAATCCAATCAACAGTCAGTTTGATCCTCTCAAAAAGGGTAATGTATACGGCTGTAATACCAAAAAGGTAGATTTCTTCGAACAGACACCCTTCCACCCCGATCTTCTGCTTGAAGACCTGATTAATATTCTGCATCCTGAAAATTCCACGACATCGGCAAATTTGCACTTTTTCAAAAAGATGAACCCATGAGCAGTCAGTCTGCAACAATCCTGAAATTTTCCATTCTGGTGATTTCGATATTGCTTATGATGATAGGCAATATCTATTTCGGCTCTGTGAGAATTGCCGCTTCCGAGGTTTCAGAAATTCTTGCATCGGGCTCTGTTGCCGATTCTCCATATTCATATATTATATTCAACAGCCGCATTCCGCAGATGCTCACTGCTATACTTACAGGAGCGGGATTAAGCGTATCAGGACTCATGCTTCAGGTGGCATTTCGCAATCCGCTTGCCGGACCATCGATTCTCGGTGTGACCTCAGGAGCTTCGCTTGGCGTGGCATTGGTTATTCTCGGTTTGGGAGGCAGCCTTGGTGCCGCGGGAATGCAATGGGGCGGTTACACTGCAGTGATTGCCGGAGCATTAATTGGCAGTCTGTCGGTTATGGCTGTGCTGCTCATGTTTTCTACCTGGCTACGCAATGCTCTGCTTCTTCTTATTACCGGCATAATGGTCGGTTATCTCACTTCTTCAATCATCACATTGCTGAATTTCACGGCGACCACAGAGGGTGTGCATAATTACACCATGTGGGGAATGGGTAATTTTAACGGTGTATCTTGGAATGACATGCCGCTCTTTTCCACCCTTACAATTTTGGGGTTGGTTTTCGCTATTCTGATGGTCAAGCCACTGAATATAATTCAACTCGGTCCTCGATACGCCGCCGGTCTCGGTATTGATATGAAACGCGTGAGAAACAAATTGCTTATAGCCACCGGTATTCTCACCGCAGTGGCAACCGCGTATTGCGGTCCGGTATCATTTATCGGACTCAGTGTGCCACATATAGCACGCATGATCATGCGCACTGCCAATCAGCGGATACTCGTGCCGGCTTCTATGCTTGGCGGGGCATCTGTTGGACTGCTCTGCAATCTGCTCTGCGTAATTCCTCAATCCACCACTCTCCCTCTCAATGGAGTGACACCGCTTGTAGGCGTGCCGGTAATAATCTATGTAATTTTAAAGGGAAGAAGAAAATAAAGCTAAATCATGACACATCAAAATCGGATAGAAATAATAGACCTTATAACCGGCTATAAATCACGCTCCGGAACCAAGGTTATTTCCGGTCCTCTCTGTGCTTCGGTTCCTTCCGGCTGTCTGACTTCCCTTTTAGGTCCCAATGGAGCGGGTAAATCCACACTGCTCCGCACTATAACAGGTTTTCAGCGTCCTATTTCGGGCAAAGTAATCATAGAGGGTGTGGATATTTCTAAATACAATGCTAATTCATTGGCAAAACACATTGCTGTGGTACTTACTGAAAAACCGGAAATAGATGATTTGCGAACAGAGGAGATGATTGCTATGGGTCGCGCGCCCTACACCGGGTTTTGGGGTAATCTCAGTGAAGCAGACCATCAGATAGTAGCCAAGGCCATGAATATTACAGGTATCGGCAATTTGGCCGGCAGATTTATCTCTGACCTGAGTGATGGTGAGCGGCAGAAGGTTATGATAGCTAAAGCACTCGCGCAGCAGACAGATGTAATCCTTCTCGACGAGCCTACGGCTTTTCTTGATTTCCCGAGCAAAGTAGATATAATGCGTTTGCTCAGCAACATAGCCCTACAAGAAGGGAAAACCATCATAGTATCCACACATGATTTGGATATAGCGCTGCATTTAAGTCATAACATTATGCTTCTTGACAGCGAACACGGACTTACTTTCGATTCCCGCGAATCTATAATTTCAAAAGGTGATTTGCGCCGATATTTCCCTCAATCCGGCATAGATATCGATACCCGCTCGGGGCGAGTTTCGGTGATTTGAATTTGTTTTGTAATTTTGGAGCATGATTAGCTCCGCATCTTCACACTCAGAAAATAAATACGGCAATCAAAATCCTGAATTTACAGTCGTAATTCCTGTATATAATAGAGCGAATCTGATAGAACGCTCTCTTGACAGCGCATTCGCTCAGACATACCGTCCGCTTCGGGTTATAGTAGTGGACAACAATTCTACAGACAATACAAACGATGTTGTGAGTCGGTGGCAGGCAACTCACCGTGACAACCCCGACTTCCGTCTTGACTTATATCACGAGCCGACTCCCGGTGCATGCGCAGCGCGCAACCGCGGGCTGCAAGAGGTAACATCGGATTATGTATATTTCTTTGATTCCGACGATGAGATGTGTCCTGATCTGGCCCGGACAGCTATGCGCGAAGCCGCTGAATCCAAGGCCGACATTATCATCTGGAAGTCGGGCATTATGAGTAGGAGCGGCAAAGCGCGACCCTCAAGAATTACTGCAGAGAGCTATTTAAAACAGCATTTCATTTACTCGATACTATCCACACAGCGGTATATGGCCCGCACATCTCTGGTGCGCGAAGTGGGTGGCTGGAATAATGACGCCCGCGTATGGAATGACTGGGAACTCGGCATCAGATTGCTTTTATCAAACCCCACTATAAGTATAGTACCAAAAATTCTGGCAATAATCCACCCTCAGAAAGAATCAATCACCGGCACAAGCTATCTGAATAATAAAGGCAAGTGGGACAATACTCTCGATATTGCGGAGCAAATAATACGCGAGGCTGAATCCGAATCGGGAGAGACCATGTATTCCGCAAGACTTCTGCTGGCATACCGACGCGTAAACCTCGGTGCGCATTATCACCGGGAGGGAGATGCGCAGAGAGGCCTAAGTCAGTTCAAGACAGCTCTCGGCGATTCAACATTAAGTAAAAAGCATCGCGCGGCCCTGAAGCTGTGCTATCATTACACTCGCTTCGGAGGCCGCGCGGCATATCTTCTGCTTTCGCTCTAATTACTCTTCATTCTGAGTAGCAGCGTATTCCTTGAGGAGCTTATCCTGCACATCGCCTGGCACAAGCTCATAATCGGCAAATTTCATTGAGAAGCTTCCGCGACCACCGGTGATTGAGCTCAGTGTGGTAGCATAGCTTGACATCTCTTTGAGGGGAACCTTGGCATTGAGTTTCTCGATACCATGCTCGGATTCGGTGCCCATGATAAGACCGCGGCGACCATTGAGGTCACTCATCACATCACCCATCATATCGCCGGGAGTCAGAACCTCTACATCATATACCGGTTCAAGAATCTTCGGGTTGGCCTGACGGAATGCTTCACTAAACGCATTGCGACCTGCCAGACGGAATGAAATTTCATTGGAATCCACCGGGTGCATCTTGCCGTCATAAATCATCACTCGCACATCGCGGGCGTAAGAACCGGTCAGCGGGCCCTGCTCCATGCGGTCCATCAGACCTTTTACAATTGCCGGAATGAAGCGTGCATCGATTGATCCACCGACTGTGCAGTCATAAACTACCAGCTTACCACCCCATTCCAATGGGATTTCCTGCTTGTCGCGAATCTTAAGCTTGAATTCCTGACTTCCGAATTTGTAACCCTCCGGTTCGGGCATACCCTCAGTATAAGGCTCGATGATCAGATGCACCTCACCGAACTGGCCGGAACCACCGGACTGCTTTTTGTGGCGATAATCAGCGCGCGCGGCTTTGGTTATGGTCTCGCGATAAGGAATGCGCATCTCCTCAAATGTGATGGGAAGCTTCTCATTGTTCTCAATGCGCCATTTGAGTGTGCGCAGATGGAATTCACCCTGTCCCTTCACCAGAGTCTGCTTAAGCTCCTTGCTCTGCTCTACAACCCAGGTCGGATCTTCCTCACGCATTCTGCTGAGTATAGAGGCGAGTTTCTCGGCATCACCTTCATTGACAGGCTTGATTGCCCTGACATATTTGGGAGCAGGATATTTTATGAAGTCAAACTGATAATCGCAACCCTTGGCATCGAGAGTATTGCCGGTGCGCACATCCTTGAGTTTCACGCTTGCGCCTATATCTCCGGCTTCGAGAGTATCGACCGGTGTTCGCATCTGACCGCAAACGGTAAATATCTGTGCGAGTCTTTCCTTGCCACCGCGTGTCATATTCTCAAGATCCGCTCCGGCCTTAAGTGTGCCGCTCATCACCTTGAAGTAGCTGACCTCACCGATATGCGGTTCAACCGAGGTCTTGAAGAAGAATACCGAGAGAGGACCATCTGCCAGAGGCTTAACCTCAACACCCGATGTGGTCACAGGTGCCGGCATGTCGCTGACGAACGGGCAGACATTGCCGAGGAATTCCATTATGCGGCGAACACCCATATCCTTGGCACCCGATACGCATACCACCGGATATATGTCGCGATTCACAAGACCCTTGCGGATACCCATGCGCAGTTCATCTTCGGTCAGAGGTTCGTCACCGAAGAATTTCTCCATGAGAGTTTCATCATTTTCGGCGGCAGCCTCTACAAGCTTCTGGTTCAATTCACGCGCACGATCCATCTCTTCGGCAGGTATATCCGAAATTGTCGGAACACCACCGTCGGGACCCCATTCATACTTCTTCATCAGAAGCACGTCAATCATCGAGTGGAAACCGGGACCGGATTCCAGGGGATACTGAATCTGAACAACTTTTGAACCGAAGTTCTCCACAAGCTGTTCAACTGCATTTTCATAATCGGCATTGTCACCGTCTATTTTATTTACGGCGAAAATCACAGGTTTCTGCAGAGTGGCTGTGGTGCGGAATATATTCTGGGTACCTACCTCTACACCCTGAGCGGCATCTACAAGAATCAATCCCATGTCGCAAACACCGAGGGCTGTATAGGCATTGCCTACGAAATCATCAGCTCCCGGGCAGTCTATAATATTGAGTTTCTTTCCATTGAACTCAGCATTGAAAACAGTGGAGAACACAGAATAACCATATTCCTTCTCTACGGGGAAATAGTCAGACACTGTGTTGCCGGCATCAATTGTGCCGCGACGTTTTATTACACCACACTCGAAAATCATTGATTCAGCGAGTGTGGTTTTCCCGGAGCCCTTGGATCCCAACAGGGCAATGTTTTTGATTTCGTTAGACTTGTAAATCTTCATGGATATTATGAATTTTAAGTTCTAAATTTCCGCATTGCATTTTCCGGAGTTGACTTATGTCCGGTCGGACAATAAGCATTTCTCCGTTTACACTTTGCTTGATTGAGGTTGCAATTTATAAAATAAGGAGCAAAATCAAAACATTTCAATATATGTTGTGCAACATTTTATTATCATTGTCGGTTCTTAAAGTACTATAACTTATGGCAGGCATTTATATCCACATACCTTTTTGCAGCCGCAAGTGTATTTATTGCGACTTCTATTCCGTTGGCTCAAGACTTGCCGACTGGTCTGCATATATCGATGCGCTGCTCTCCGAGGCCAAAAACCGAATCAAACCCGCCCGCTATAATACTATATATATAGGTGGCGGCACACCTTCATTGATTCCTGCCGAGGAGTTCTCCAGGCTCTTGTCGGGCATTCTGAAACTAAATACCGGAAAGCCGGAGGAAATAACTATCGAAGTTAATCCCGATGATGTCACTCCGGCACTCGCCCTCAGATGGAAGCAATCAGGTGTGACCCGCGTAAGCATGGGGGTGCAGACCCTGATTGATTCGGAACTTAACACCATCGGCCGCCGGCACACTGCCGCTCAGGCACGAAACGCATTTAATATTTTAAGGCCTTTATTCAATAATATCAGCCTTGATGTCATATTCGGATTGCCGGGCCAGACTCTTGATACTTGGGAAGAGACTATTACCGAAATTATCAAAATGCGACCCGAACATATTTCAGCTTATTCTCTGATGTATGAGGAGCAAACCGCCATAACCCGAATGCTTAATCAAGGCAAAATTTCCGAAACTCCGGAATGCGACTCCGAAAAAATGTTTGAGTTATTATGCACAAGCATCTCCGGGGCCGGTTATGAGCATTATGAAATATCAAATTATGCTCTCCCGGGCCATCGCAGTCTTCATAATTCCTCATATTGGAGCGGAGAACCATACATTGGATTAGGACCGGGTGCTCATTCTTACGATGGCCGGATGAAAAGAATCGCGAACAAACCCGACTTTAGGCAATATATTGCCTATTGGAAAGATCAAACCGGAGAAATGCCCACGGAAGTTGAAGAACTGACCGGCAATGAACTCCGCGAAGAAATGATTATGACAAGGCTGCGAACACGCGAAGGATTAAATTTGCAGGAATTTGGCTCGCAATTTGGAACTGAAGCTGTTGTGGCGCTCAGACGCAAAGTAGCGCCATTTCTGACACTCGGTCATGCAGAACTTGTCAATGACAGATTAGCTCTCACACAATCAGGAATTTTAATTTCAGACACGATAATCTCGGGATTATTCTGAGCGTAAGCAATCCAACCCCGATACCCAACAATTGTTATTAGGAAAATTCATTTTAAATGATATATTTGCAGCAATTCAACAACCAATTCACCTGCATCTTATTAATAAGTAATTGATTTAGAATTTATGAAACGATATTTAACTCACACATCAGCGGGGTTGCTGATTGTGGCGAGCGCTGCATTGCATGCAGCTATCGGCAATCCTCCCCCTGTATCCACGCGCTCGGAACGCACGTCAAGTGCATCTCTTCCCACGGCACCGGCCGAAAACAGTTTTTTCAACCAATTGCCGGTACTGAGCACCAATGGCATTCAGTCAACCAAATTCAGGGTGTCAGCCCGTGAAGCCGGACAATCGTCACCGGAGATATATGGTGTCGTGGTTAACGCTTCTGCTCAAACCTCTTACGGCCTCAAGAGAATCCCGACCAGCGAAGGCGAGGATTTTATCTCGGTAGCCGGATCGGCAAGCACATACAGCAATGTCACATCAGGCACCGAATCCGACGGCATCATATATTTCAATAACCTTGTGTCACGCTATGGCACACTTTATTGCTCATATTACGGTGCTTTTGACATGGACTCAGGCCAGATGCTCGCAAGAAGCCAAAGTCCGGAGATGATATACTCGGCCCGCGACATGGCAACTGACCCTCTCACCGGTGACATGTACGGCTGTTTTATCAAGACTAATGCCGGAGCAAGTTATGTTCTGGCTCGTGTGGAGTATGAGTATTCCAACGGCCAGTTTACCGGTTTCAAGAGAGATGCCATCTGCGACCTCGACAACCTGCTGACAGCCCTGTTTTTTACCGCTGACGGCCAGCTGTGGGGCATTGACCTCATCACCGACAAGGATGAGAACAATAAGGAGTATACCAAGAGTGCCACTCTCTATAAGATAGACAAGCAAACCGGCGCTATGACAGAAGTCGGGGAAACAGGAGCCAAACCCTATTATGTTTCCTCAGCATGCTGCGATGTCTACAACACCGGCACTGTATACTGGTCTGTTAAAGATATCGACAATGTGGGTTCGCTCTATACTGTCGATACCACAACAGGAGCAGCTACAAAACTTTTCGATTTCCCGAAAAATGAAGAGGTTGTCGGCATGTTCGTGAAAAGCCGCCCCGGTGCCAATGCTCCTGCCACTCCGGCCAATGCCGCTATGAATTTCCCTGAAGGAGGTCTCTCCGGCACAGTGACATTCGATATACCCGCAGAACTTCAAGGCGGAGAAGCAGCCAATGGTGAAGTGGACTGGAAAGTCTTCTGCGCCGGCGCTGAACTCGGCAGCGGGAAAGGTGAATACGGAAAACCTGCCGTATGCAACCTGACCATAAGCACACCCGGTTACTACCAATTCGATATTCGACTCTATAATGAGGGCGGCAAAAGCTCCAAAGCCAGTGTAACCGGTTATATCGGTTCCGGAGTGCCTGAAACACCCGATCCTACAGCGAAACTCGCAGATGGCCTGATAAAAGTAGAGTGGGATGCAATAACCAAAGCTGCCTATGACCGAGGCTATGTAAATGCCGAGGCCATGACTTATACCGTAACTCGCTATCCTGACAAGACTGTAGTTTGTGAAGGTACCTCAGAGACAAATTACACTGAAAATATTCCGGCTGATGCTTCTTTCGGCTATTATTCTTATGGTGTTACCGCCAACGATGGCAGAGCTACTTCACCCGAAGGAAAATCGGGCAATGTAGTATTCGGTGTGATAAACCTCCCTTACCTCGAGCCGTTTGATGATACTTCACTTATCAGTGTTGTAGATAATTTAAGCAAGGGAGTATATCCTGTATTTGATCTTGACGGATCAACTTTAGGCACCTGGTATGTACATTCAGGCGACATGGCTGCTACATGCTCCACAGGATTCGGCGACGAAAACAGCTGGCTGATAACTCCGGCCATAAGACTTGAAGCCGGGAAAAGCTATACTCTCAGCTTCGACGCATGGACATCTTTTGTATCAGACAACAAACACTCGGAGCTGAAGATCATGCTCGGTAACGCACAGAACCCCGATGGCATGACCGAAGTGATTATGCCTGTAACCGAAATACTTGACCTTAAAGCCAACAAAGGCTTCAAGGCTATGGACTTCAATGTGGCTTCTGATGGCGTGTATTATTTCGGTATCCAATGCTGCACAAAAAATGGTGGTGCGCAAGTATTTATCGACAATCTTCAGATTGAGGAGACTCCGGAGGCAGGCATTCCCGGCCCGGTAGCCGAGGTTAAACTCACTGCGCCTGCCGGTTCTCTCAATGCCACACTCAGCGGCAAAGCTCCTGTGATCGATAATCGGGGCTTGTCTATGACAGATGCCATGACTATTGAGGCTATCTCGAATGGTGAGGTTATCGCCACTCAGAATAATATTGTTCCCGGTGCCAAAGTCAGCTTCAATGTGTCAGGCACCAAGGGTGGTGAAGCATCATTTGGAATGCGCGCACGCAATCAGAATGGCACAGGTCGCACAGTCTCGGCAAGTTGCTATCTGGGTTTCTACGCTCCGCGTGAACCGGCCAATGTGAAGATTACACGCAATGATTCAGGTAAATCATTTACCATAAAATGGGATGCACCCACTCAGGATATCAAGTGGAACACTCTCTCATCATCTGATCTGACATATAAGATTCTCGGTGCAGCTCAAGATGGCTCAACTGCTGTTTTGGTTGACAATATCCCCGGAAATACTCTTCAGACCACTTTTACTGACCCCTCGGTTGATTTCAACGGTACACAGAAATTTGTGAACTATGGTGTTGTGGCTGTCAGCAATGGCGGCATGAGTTCGGTAAGCATTTCAAATGTGCTGCCGGTTGGTGCAGCATACCCGACTCCTTACAAAGATTCTTTCAGCGCAGAACCCACCGGTATATATAATTCAAACATGGGCAGTCCGATGGGCGAATGGTATAACCTCGATGATGCGATGATGGCTCACAATAATGTTACCTCACAAGATGGTGACAACGGCTATATCGGCTACTTTGCTTCGACATGGGGCACCCAGGGCGCTCTTCAGACCGGCATCATCGACTTGGCCGGACTGGAAAGACCGGGCGTGACATTCTATATGTACAATATCTATCAGAACAATGCATTTGATGACAATGAGATTTTTGTAGCATTTAATCTCGGAGGTGACCAATATTATATCACAAAAGCGGAACCTGATAATGTCGGCAACTATGGCAAAGCCAATGCATGGTGCAAATACACAGCTTCACTTGAGCAGGTGAAGGGCCAGAAAGTTTCTCTGCTTATTGTTCCGACCACCAGAGGTTATGTATGGAATTTCATCGATAACCTGAAAGTAGACAATCTGCCTGAGGTCGACCTGTCGGCCGGTCCGAGTGCCGGCAGCTCACTGATTGAAGATGGTCAGTCAGGCCTGTACATATTTAATATCATAAATAATGGTTATAAGAAAGCCGATAGCTACAATTTTGATCTTCTGCGCAATGGTAAATCGGTGAATTCATATCAGCTCCGCAATCTTGAAGCGGGCTCATTCCGCCAGATTCAGATTACCGATACTCCCGATGTTGATGCTGATGAAACCAGCGAATATAAAGGTGTTGTAACCGCACAGGGAGATCCTGATTTATCAGACAATGATTCCGACCCGATTATTACAAGAATCGTGCTTCCTCCATATCCTACTGTCGACGGATTGCAAAGTCAGGTCGAAG
Organism: uncultured Muribaculaceae bacterium; assembly: GCA_947175145.1. Lineage (GTDB taxonomy): Bacteria > Bacteroidota > Bacteroidia > Bacteroidales > Muribaculaceae > Lepagella. The sequence goes on from CAMWLY010000010.1 coordinate 27,883, forward strand.
AGAGCGGAGAAGTATCTCTCACATGGAATGCTCCGGATCTCGATTATGTGCCCAATCCTATGACCGAAACATTTGAGAGGGGCAATGCGTGGGATTGCGGATACACAGGTTGGGAGTTTATCGATGTGGATCAGGCTCCTGTGAACTTAGGATCTGCCAATGGTGCTTTCGGAGATAAAATCGTGACAGGAAGCAAGCAGTCATTCTTTATGATGGATATTACCGCGCTCGACGAGCAGCGCCGGACAAGCACGGCATTTGCAGCTCATTCAGGCACAAAATATCTGATGAAATGCGCACCCTCTGATGCGTACACTTCGGGCGATGACTGGGCAATTACACCCGAACTCTATGGAGACGCACAGACTGTGACCCTATGGGCGCACAGCCACTCAAGCACAGCTCCTGAAAACATCGAGGGTCTCTATTCCACAGGAAGCCTTGACCCCGCTGATTTTGTTTCTGTCGGCAAGTATATCGATGTACCGACCGGCTGGACTCAATATAGCTTCGAACTTCCTCAGGGTGCCAAGCGATTTGCAATCCGCTGCCATTCGAAAGGCACATTCTTTATCCAGGTTGATGATGTGACCTATCAGCCGATGCCACTTGATCTTGAACTTAAAGGCTATCATCTGTGGCGCAATGGCAAACGTATCACCACTGAACCGCTTGTCAACAGTTCTTATATAGACAAGGATGCCAAGGCAGGTGACTCATATAGAGTGACAGCACTATATCATCTCGGTGAATCTGTGCCTTCCGAGACTCACACACCCACCTTCAGTGGTGTGAGCGAGATAGGGGGTGATGATATAATTGTCAGAACCGGAAAAGGTATGATTTTTGTAACCGGTGCTTCCGACAAGAATATTGAGATATTCTCTGCAGATGGTCGCATGGTCATGTCGGAAAAAGGCTTGTTCAGCAATTCAATCGTGATTGAGCCCGGAGTATATCTCGTAAGAATCTCCAATTTCACAACTAAAGTGATTGTGAAATAAGGGTCAATACCGCAATGATTTTAATACAGACCGGCTTCGAATTGCGCTAAGCGATTGATTATTGGCCGAATAACCAAATCCGCATATCGGAACTTTTAAGTGAATCTTAAAAAATCCGGTATGCGGATCTGATTTTTTTGAAACTTATCTCTTGAATTTCCGAATTAATTTGTAATTTTGCTGCGTGGAAAATGTTTTCCACAAAGCATCTTTTTTATCTATCTGTTTTTATGACGGAAATAAAGAAAGAAATCCGATTCACAAAGATGCATGGCGCCGGCAATGACTACATCTACCTGGACGCCACCCAACCCCTCCCCCTTGATTTTGCTGAGCTTTCGCGCGAGATGAGCGATATTCATTTCGGCATCGGTTCAGATGGTCTTGTGGCCATCATGAAATCAGATGTCGCTGATTTTCGTATGCGCATGTTCAACCCTGATGGTTCGGAGGCTGAGATGTGTGGCAATGCATCGCGCTGCGTAGGCAAATATGTTTTTGAAAAGGGTCTTACGGATAAAACTACCGTGACTCTTGAAACATTGGCCGGTATCAAGGTGCTTCATCTGCATGTAGTAGACGGAGTGGTTGAATCTGTGCGTGTGGATATGGGTGAGCCGGTACTCGAACCGGCTAAAGTTCCGGTGCTGTCGGAATCGGCCGAATGTCGCATTTCAGAGCCATTCAGACTTGGTGGCCGAGAATATCTGATTACCGGCGTAAGCATGGGGAATCCTCATGGAGTAATCTTTACCGATTATATCGACGATGAACTTGTGCTCGTAGAGGGCCCGAAGTTGGAAGTTGCCGATATTTTCCCTCGCAAAGCCAATATAGAGTTTGCAAAGATACTTAATCGCAGAGCTATCGAAATGCGCGTGTGGGAACGCGGCACAGGAGAAACTTTCGCATGTGGCACCGGAGCCTGCGCAACCGCTGTGGCAGCTGTAATCAATAATCTTACCGATCGCAAGGTAGAATTGCGTCTGCGCGGTGGCACACTCCTCATCGAATGGGACGAAGCGAGTAACCATGTCTTTATGACCGGCCCCGCGAAATTTATTTGCGATGGTGTGTTCTATCGTCCATGACCAAATAAAATCAATCAGGAAATGCAAATCAACGATAATTTCGAAAAACTTCCCGAGTCATATCTGTTTTCGACTGTAGCCGCCAAACTGCGAGCCTACAAAGAAGCTAATCCGGAGGCAGATGTGATCCGCATGGATATAGGCGATGTAACCCTGCCTATTCCTCAGAAAGCTATCACAGCGATGCACCGTGCTGTCGATGACATGGCGGAAAAGACCACATTTCATGGCTATGGACCCGAGCAGGGATATGATTTCCTGCGCAAGGCAGTAGCTGAAAATGACTATCACAAGCGGGGAATGGATATCGATGCCAATGATATATTCATTTCCGACGGAGCCAAAAGCGATCTCGGCAATTTAGGCGACATATATTCAGAGGACTCGATTGTGGCTGTAGCTGACCCCGGCTATCCGGTATATGTGGATTCCAATGTGATCGATGGTCGCGGAGGTAAACTCATAGATGGCCGATGGAGCCGCTTTGTATATCTGGATTGCACTCCGGCCAATGGTTTCAAACCGGTACCCCCGGCCTGTCACTGCGATGTGATATTCCTCTGCTCCCCCAATAACCCGACCGGTGTGACTTTCAATCGCAGTGAACTCAAAGCATGGATTGACTATGCGCTCCGCGAGAAAGCGGTCATCATATATGATTCAGCATACTGTGCATACATCACAGATAGCGAACTCCCACATTCAATCTATGAAATAGAGGGAGCCAAGGAATGCGCCATTGAAGTTCGCAGCTTCTCGAAGACCGCCGGCTTTACCGGTCTGCGATGCGGCTACACGGTGGTGCCTTCTACCCTGTTCGGATATGACCGGGCCGGCAATCCGGTTTCACTGCGCAAACTATGGCTGCGCCGTCAGACCACCAAATTCAATGGTGCAAGCTATGTGATACAGCGCGGTGCCGAAGCGTTATACACTCCCGAGGGTAAAGAGGAAACCGCTAAAAATGTGGCATATTATCTTGAGAACGCAAGTATGATCAGAACCACCATGACCGAGGCAGGATTCACGGTTTATGGTGGTGATAATTCACCTTACATCTGGGTAAAATCTCCGAGTGGCGAAGGTTCGTGGGAATTGTTTGAGAGACTGCTGTCGGAGGCGCGTATCTCCTGCACCCCCGGTGTTGGATTCGGTCACCTCGGCGAGGGCTATATCAGACTCACCGGCTTCAATACCCACGAAAACACCATTGAGGCCATGAAGAGAATCCTGGAAATATTCAAGAATAAAAAATAACAATCCATAATGAAAAGGAGGCCGCAACAGCCTCCTTTTCCAATTCAATTATCCTATGGCAAACTTACGATTCAAGAGTGTTGAGGAGGCTACTGCCCGCAAGGCGGTCAAAGTGGACCTGCCCAAAGAGAGAGTTGACGCCTACTATGGCAAACAGGTGTTCAACCGTCAGCGCATGTTTGAGTATCTTCCGAAAGAGACCTACGAAGGTCTGGTAGAGGCCATTGACAATCGCAAGCCACTCAGCCGCGAACTGGCTGACAGTGTAGCTGAAGGCATGAAGCGCTGGGCTCTCGACAATGGAGCTCGCCACTACACTCACTGGTTCCACCCGCTGACCGGAAGCACCGCAGAAAAGCATGATGCTTTTGTGGAGCATGATGGCAAAGGAGGCGTTGTCGAGAAATTCTCAGGAAAACTCCTCGTGCAGCAGGAACCTGACGCGTCATCTTTTCCCAACGGCGGTATCCGCAACACTTTTGAAGCTCGCGGATATTCAGCGTGGGATATCTCATCGCCTGCTTTCATTGTAGACAATACTCTCTGTATTCCTACTGTATTCGTGTCTTACACCGGAGAAAGCCTTGACTATAAGACTCCTCTGCTGAGATCTCTCAACACCATCGATAAGGCTGCGACCCGCGTGGCACGCTTCTTCAACGATGATGTGAAGCATGTGATCTGCAATCTCGGTTGGGAGCAGGAGTATTTTCTTGTAGACGAGGCTCTTTTTGCCGCTCGCCCCGACCTGGTGCTCACCGGACGCACACTGATGGGTCATGAGTCAGCTAAGAACCAGCAGCTTGAAGACCATTACTTCGGCTCAATCCCGAGTCGTGTCGAAGCTTTCATGCTCGACCTCGAACTTGAAGCTCATCGCCTCGGAATACCTGCGAAAACACGCCACAACGAGGTTGCTCCGAATCAGTTTGAGCTTGCTCCGGTATTCGAAGAAGCCAATCTGGCCAATGACCACAACCTTCTGCTGATGTCGGTTATGGAAGAAGTCGCCAAGCGTCATAACTTCAGAGTGCTTCTTCATGAGAAACCTTTTGCGGGAATCAATGGTTCCGGCAAACACAATAACTGGAGTCTCGGCACCAACACAGGCAAACTTCTGTTTGCCCCCGGCAAAACCGCGCGCGAGAATTTCAGATTCGTGACTTTTGTAGCCAATGTTATGGCTGCCGTGCATAAGCACAACGGTCTGCTGAAAGCATCTATAATCAATGCCACCAATGCTCACCGTCTCGGCGCCAACGAGGCACCCCCGGCTATCATTTCCATGTTCCTCGGTTCTGCGGTAAGCTCGATTCTCGACAAGGTTGTAGCTGCCGAATCTGTAGAGACAATCAGCATCAACGGCAAGGAGCAGCTTACTCTCGACATCGCTCAGATTCCGGAGCTTACCATCGACAACACCGACCGCAACCGCACAAGCCCCTTCGCCTTCACCGGCAACCGCTTTGAGTATCGCGCCGTGGGTTCATCGGCCAACAATGCGTCGGCACTCATTGCCCTCAACGCCGCAGTAGCCGACCAGCTCAATCTCTTTGCCGATAAGGTCGAGGAGCGCATAGCCAAGGGTGAAACCCGCGACATGGCAATACTTGAAGAGGTTAAAAAACTTATCCGCGAATCGCAGCCTATCCACTTCGACGGCAACGGATATAGCGATGAGTGGAAAGAGGAAGCTGCCCGCCGCGGTCTCAACACCGAGACTTCAGCACCTCTGATGTATGATATCTACAACACCCCCGAATCTGTAGATATGTTCGAACGCACCGGAGTGCTCACCCGCAAGGAGATTGAAGCGCGCAATGAAGTGAAGTGGGAAACATACACCAAGAAGATTCAGATTGAAAGCCGTGTGCTCGGTGATCTGGCTATCAATCATGTGATACCTGCCGCAGTGCGCTATCAGTCTGTGCTTCTCGATAACGTCTATAAAATCCAGCAGCTCTTCAAGGGAGAAAAAGCCGAAACAATAGCAGCTCAGGATTTGAGAAATATCGAAAAGATTGCGGAACATGTGTCAGCAATCAACACCAATGTGAAAGATATGGTCAACGCCCGCAAGATTGCCAACAAAATCGAATCCGAGCGCGAGAAAGCTATCGAGTATCATGATGTCGTGGCACCCTACATGGAGACTATCCGCTATCATATCGACAAACTCGAACTGATGGTTGACAACGAAATCTGGCCTCTGCCCAAATATCGCGAACTGCTCTTCATACGCTAATCACATAGCCTGATTACCGAATTATATCCGCCCGGGGCCTCTGATTTGACCCCGGGCGGTTTTTTACACTCGTAGCAGGCTACATATTTTTCACTAAAAATTTGGCTTTGAAGCGGTCAATTATTAATTTTGGAAAATAAGCAGGGAATTAAGATTCCATGCACTAAGATAGCAGTTACAAACCTTTTCTAATATATCTGAAAACATGGCAGAAGAGATCAAGACGACGTGTCTGCATGACCGTCATGTTGACCTGGGCGCATTGATGTCACCCTTTGCAGGTTACGACATGCCCATACAGTACAAAGGCATCACCGAAGAGCACAATGCTGTGCGTCAAGAGGTAGGAGTGTTCGATGTGAGCCACATGGGCGAAGTTCGTGTGAAAGGCCCCGATGCTGAAAAATTTGTGAATCATATCTTTGTCAACGATGTGACCGGAGCACCCGACGGCCAGATATTCTATGGCATGATGTGTCGTGAGGATGGCGGCACTGTCGATGACCTGCTCGTCTACAAAGTCAATGACAATGAATTTTTCCTCGTGATCAATGCTTCCAATATTGATAAGGATGTGGCCTGGATTATGAGCAATGCCGATGGTTTCGATGTGGAGATTGCCGATGAAAGTCTTTATTACGGCGAAGTAGCCGTGCAGGGACCCAAAGCTGAAGAGACCATGATAAAGGTACTCGGTATTCCGGTTGAGGATATAAAGTTCTATAATTTCCGCACTCTTCGTCTTGACGATGAAGATGTAATTGTAAGCCGCACAGGTTATACCGGTGAAGATGGCTTCGAAATCTATGGCAGCCATGATTTCACACGCAAAGTCTGGGATAAGCTGATGGAAGCCGGTGTGCAACCCTGCGGACTCGGTTGCCGCGACACTTTGCGCTTTGAGGTAGGTCTGCCCCTTTATGGCGACGAACTCACCGATGAAATTTCCCCCATCGAAGCGAGCCTGAGCATGTTTGTAAAACTCGACAAGCCTGAATTTATCGGTAAAGAAGCGCTTGCACGCCAGAAAGCTGAGGGTGTGACCCGCCGAATCGTGGGACTTGAACTTGAAGGAAATGCAATACCGCGCCACGGCTACCCGGTAGAAGTAAATGGTGAAGTGGTCGGTGAAATTACCACCGGTTATCGCTCCATTTCTACCGGCAAGAGTGTGGCCATGGCCATGATTAAAAAGCCCTTCGACAAACTCGGCACCGAAGTCGAGGTGAGAATCCGCAAAAAAACCTTCCCTGCAAAAGTGGTGAAGAAGAGATTCTACGACAAGAGCTATAAAAAATAAACAGTCTTATTAAACAAGCTTAATAAGCTGAACTAAAATAAATTAATTGACAATTCAAATAAAACGACAATACAATGGCAAAAGTTATGGATGACCGCCGCTATGCGGAGTCTCACGAATGGGTGAAAATCGAAGGTGATATCGCAGTTATCGGTATTTCAGATTATGCACAGCATGCTCTGGGCGATATCGTATATGTAGACATGCCCGAAGTTGGCGATGAGATGCAGGCCGGCGAAGTGTTTGGCGCTGTGGAATCAGTAAAAGCTGCCTCAGACCTGATTTGCCCGGTTTCAGGTGAAGTTGTGGAAATCAACGAGGCTCTTGAGGATGCCCCCGAAACTGTCAACGCTGACGCATTCGACACCTGGATTATCAAGGTGCGCATGACTGATGCTGCCGAATATGATGCTCTGCTCGACGCAGCCGCTTACACTCAGCTTTGCGAAAATGAGTAATAGATATATTCCCCACACTCCGGCCGACATCAAACACATGCTCGACCGGATCGGTGCCTCAAGTGTAGATGAGCTCTATGCCGATGTGCCCGAAGAGGTAATATTCCGTGGCGAATACGCTCTTCCGGAAGGTCTCTCGGAGTCTGAATTGCGCGAGTTCTTCAACAATCTGGGGGCGCGCAACCGCAGTTTGAAGATATTCGGAGGTCAGGGTTCTTACGATCACTATTCTCCCTCTGTGATCCGCCATCTGCTGGGTCGCTCCGAGTTCTACACAGCATATACTCCTTATCAGCCTGAAATTTCGCAGGGCACATTGCAATATATCTTCGAATATCAGTCGATGATCAGCGAACTTACAGGACTTGAGGCTACTAATGCTTCTATGTATGATGGCGCTACCGCTGCTGCTGAAGCCGCTTTCATGATGGTCGCTTCCGCCCGTAAGCGCAACGCTGTAATCATCTCTGCTACTGTGCCCCAGCGGATTCACGATGTGGTGCGCACTTATTGCAAGTTCCACGGTGTGGAGCTGCGTGAAGTTGGTGAAAAAGAGGGCGTGACTGATCTCGATGCTCTCCGCGAGATGATAAAGGCCGGTGATGTGGCCGGCGTGATTCTCCCCCAGCCCAACAAGTATGGCATAATCGAGAACCTCGAAGGTGTGGCAGAAGTAATCCACGCAGAGAAAGCATTGCTTACCCTTTATTGCGATCCATCTACACTGGCGGTGCTTCGTTCACCGGCGGAATGGGGTGCTGATATCGCCTGCGGCGATGGCCAGTCACTCGGCATGCCCATGCAGTTCGGAGGCCCATATCTCGGATTTATGTCGACTACCAAAGCACAGCTCCGCAAAATGCCGGGACGTGTGGTCGGCGCTACTACCGATGCTCACGGCAAACGCTGCTATGTGTTGACCCTGCAGGCTCGCGAACAGCATATACGCCGCGAGAAAGCGACCAGTAATATCTGCTCAAACCAGAGCTTGATGGCTCTTTACGCCACTATTTATCTCGCTCTTATGGGTGAATCCGGCCTTCGCGAAGTCAATGCACTTTCCGCCACCGGCGCGCGCTATCTTTATGACCGTCTGATAGAATCAGGCAAATTCACCGACCCCTTCAAGAAACCATTCCTCAAGGAGTTCACTCTGGCTACCGATATGGATATCGATGCAGTCAATAAGAAACTTGCCGACAATGGAATAATGGGAGGCGTAAAGACCGGTGAAAATCTCATAAGCTTCGCAGTTACAGAACAAAGAACAAAAGAGGATATCGATAACCTCGTAACCCTAATGCTGAAGGAGGATTGAAAGATGAAGAACTACGATAAACTGATATTCGAACTTTCGCGTCCGGGTCGCAAAGGTTATCAACTTCGCCGCAATGAATTCGGCTTCGATGCTCTCGATAATATCCCCGCGGAACTCCGCCGCAAGGATTCACCCGAGCTTCCCGAAGTGAGCGAAGGTGATGTGGTACGCCACTACACAAACCTCTCGAATAAGAATTTCGGTGTAGACACCGGTTTTTATCCTCTCGGCAGTTGCACTATGAAGTATAACCCGAAAATCAATGAGGAGTTAGCTTCTATGCCGGAGTTCGCCGGTCTGCACCCCCTGCAGCCGGTTGAAACCGCACAGGGTGCACTTGAGATGTACTACAATCTGCAGCAGGCGCTTGCAAATATAGCCGGTCTTGCAGAATTTACTCTCAACCCCTATGCCGGAGCTCATGGCGAATTAACCGGCCTGATGGTGATGCGCCAGTATCACATATCTCGCGGCGACACAAAACGCACCAAAGTAATAATCCCCGATACAGCTCACGGCACTAACCCGGCTTCTGCAATGGTAGCCGGTCTCGAAGTGGTTGAGGTTAAATCTAAACCCAACGGTTCGATCGATGTAGAGGATCTTAAGCCGCTTCTCGATGACACCGTGGCCGGCATCATGATGACAAACCCCAATACCACCGGCATGTTTGAGGCGGAAATCCTCGAGATTGCAAAGTTGGTACATGAAGCCGGGGGTCTTCTCTATTACGATGGCGCTAATCTCAACCCGCTGCTCGGTAAAGTGCGCCCCGGAGATATGGGCTTCGATATAATGCACATCAATCTCCATAAGACATTCTCGACACCTCACGGTGGCGGAGGTCCCGGTTCAGGGCCTGTGGGTGTGGCCGCACATCTCACTGACCTGCTCCCGAATCCGCGTGTCCGCAAGATGGAAGATGGCACTTTCACCATCGATACTGACGATAGAAGCCTTGGCAATGTATCTACATTCCTCGGCAATTTCGGTGTGATGATGAAGGCTTATGCCTACATTCTCTCTCTGGGCTGCGACAACCTCAAGAATGTCGGACCGATGGCGACTCTCAACGCTAACTACATCAAGGAGTCACTCAAGGATCTCTATAAACTTCCTATAGAGGGTGCATGTAAGCATGAATTCGTGTTTGACGGGCTTGCTGATAAGTCTACCGGAGTTACCACGCTCAATGTTGCCAAGCGCCTTCTGGATTTCGGTTTCCATGCTCCTACCATCTATTTCCCGCTTCTTTTCCATGAAGCTATGATGATTGAGCCGACAGAGACAGAAAGCCTCGAGACTATCGATGAGTTTATCGATGTGATGCGCAAAGTAGCTGTAGAAGCTGCCGAGTCTCCGGAAATTCTGAAAGCTGCGCCGGTGACCACCGAGATTTCGCATCCTGATGAGACCGGAGCTGCCAAGAATCCGATTCTAAGCTACCGCTCTCTTAAGCAACAGCAATCATGACACACGCCGACCTTATAATAATAGGAGCCGGCCCCGGAGGATATGAGACCGCTCTTCATGCCGCTGCCGACGGCATGAAGGTGGTACTCTTCAACGGTGGCCAACTTGGAGGCACCTGTCTCAATGCAGGTTGTATCCCCACCAAATGCATGGTGAAAGATGCAGCTGTATTCGACACACTGCATAATTATGAGGAATGGGGACTCGATAATGTAAGTTACGACCTCAATTTCAATAAGGTTATTTCACGCCGCGACGCAGTGGTAGGCCAACTCAGAACCGGTATAGCCACTCTGCTCCAAAAAGCCGGTGTGACTATGGTAGAGGCCAAAGCCTCTTTCAAAGATGCTCACACTGTAACTGCCGATGGTCAGGATTATTCCGCCGACAATATTATAATTGCCACCGGCTCGGAATCAAAATCACTGCCTGTGCCCGGTGCCGACCAACCCTGGGTACTCGATTCAACCAAGTTGCTTCAGCTCGAATATGTGCCCGAGTCTCTGACAATAGTCGGTGGGGGTGTGATCGGTCTTGAATTTGCTTCTGTATTCGCGTCTTTCGGCTCTAAGGTCACAGTTATCGAATTCCTCAAAAACATCGCTCCTACCTTTGATGCCGACATATCCAAGCGACTTAAGCAGGCTCTTTCAAAACGAGGCATCAATATTCTGACCGGTGCTGCAGTAAAAAACCTGGAACAGACCTCTGATTATCGTATCAAGGCTACTTACGAGTGTAAAGGTAAAGAGGAGAGTATCGAGTCGAGCGACCTGCTTATGGCTGTAGGACGCAAACCTAATATCGAGGGACTGAATCTTGAAGCGGCAGGTGTAAACTATTCTCCCCGGGGTATCGCTGTCGATGACAATATGCGGACCAATGTGGAGCATATATATGCAATCGGCGATGTTAATGCACGCATGATGCTTGCACATGTAGCTTCATATCAGGGCTTGAGAGCGCTTAATGCTATTTGCGGCAAAGAGGATCAAATCCGATTTGATGTGGTTCCGGCCGCTCTCTTCACAGCTCCCGAATGCGCTATGGCCGGCCTTACCGAAGAACAGTGCAAAGCTGCCGGACGCGCTGTCAAGATCGGAAAAAGTTTCTATCGCGCCAATGGCAAAGCACTTGCCATGGGTGAACCCGAAGGTCTCTGCAAGCTGATTTTTGATGCCGAAACTGATTGCCTGATCGGTGCTCATATCATGGGTGCAGATGCTGCGCTACTTGCTCAACAATGCTGCGATATGATTACCGCCAATCGCACTCGCACCGAGATACGAGAAACCATTTTCGGTCACCCTACCCTTTCGGAAGTTATTCTCGCAGCTCTTTAAGCAGAATTAATATCAATAATTTGCCACACATTCGGGGGTGCGCCGAGCATTTGCGCACCCCCGATTTTATATAATATAATCCTGATGGATATTATAAAGAAATATTTCCCGAATCTGACCGATGAACAGAAATCAGCGTTTGACAAGATGCTCCACCTCTATCCTGAGTGGAATGATAAAATCAACGTCGTGTCACGCAAGGATATCGCAAACCTCGAAACTAATCATATCCTGCACTCACTGAGTATCGCCAAATTCATAAAATTCACACCCGGTAGCAAGGTGCTCGATTTCGGCACAGGAGGCGGATTCCCCGGGCTCCCCCTGGCCGTGATGTTTCCCGAAGTAAGCTTTCATCTTGTGGACCGGACAGGAAAGAAAATCCGCGTGGCAACAGAAATTGCAAATGCGTGCGGTCTTAAAAACGTAACTTTCCAACATGGTGATGTGGCCGAAGTCAAAGAGAAATTCGATTTTGTGGTCAGCAGAGCAGTAATGCCTCAGGCCGACTTGCTCAAAATATGCAGGAAAAATATTGATACCCTGCATCAGCATAACGCTCTGCCCACCGGCCTGATAACTCTCAAGGGTGGAGATCTGCAACAGGAATTGAAATCATTAAAATCAGATTCGAAAGTGGTGCCGGTGAGCAATTGGTTCGATGAAGACGTTTTTAAAGAAAAGTCTGTTGTTTACACCGAAGCCTGAACCCGGTATCCTGAATGGGTTATTCGGGTGCTGATACGAACCGACATTACATTTAATCAATGATAATACTATGAAAATTGCAAAATTTGAATTCAGCCTTTTTGGCATCAATACATATATTGTAGTTGATCCCGATACACTAAAGGCTGCAATTATAGACCCGGGCATGAGTACCGAATCCGAGGAGAAAGCCATCAAGGATTTTATTGCAAAAGAAAATCTCCGGATTACCCATATCATCAACACTCACCTGCATATAGACCATGCCATTAGTGATAAAATGGCATCCGAGCTATTCGATGCTCCTATATATGCTCACGCCGACGATGAATTTCTCGGCGAAAGAATCAGTCAGCAATCTCTTATGTTTGGTCTCAACCGCAGGATAAGTGAATTTTCAATATCATCTTATTTATTCGATGGCGAGGAGATAAGCATAGGAACCGGCAAGCTAAAGGTGCTTCATGTGCCGGGACACTCGCCAGGAAGCGTGGCTCTCTATGACAAAGAGGATAAATTTGTGATTACGGGAGATGCCTTGTTCGCAGGTTCAATCGGACGCACTGATTTACCCGGTGGCAATCACAGCCAACTTATCAATTCAATCAAAAGCAAATTACTGACTCTTCCCGACGACACAATAGTCTATCCGGGACATGGACCGGCCACCACAATCGGCAGGGAGAAGAGAAGCAATCCGTTTCTGCTATAACAGGAATAATATGAAATGCGGCCTTAATAAAAATTATAGGGTCGGAAACATGGCTGAAAATA
>CAMWLY010000011.1 GCA_947175145.1 uncultured Muribaculaceae bacterium
ATCTGATACGCAGCGATAAAAATTAAGCAATTAGCAAATTTTGCAAATAAAAAATTTTTCTCCCAAGAAAAATCACGCAAAAATTGACATTTTACTGCTAAGAAAGTATTAATATGAGTTAAGCGAACTGTAAAGTTCGCTTTTCTTTCGTTAAATTATCATAATGTTGAAAATTTTTCTCTCAAAATATTTTTTTGTAATTGGAAATTCTATTAAATTTGCAACGTGTTTTTCATGGTATTAGATTTAAGGTTAGAGGATTAGTTGTCGTGAGACAATTAATCTTTTTCTTTTATACTCATTTTAAACCACTTACAAAGGTTATCAACAGCTTTTCAACAACTCCGGCATATCCTTTAATATATCCCCTATTGGCAAACTTGGCTTACAAGCCCTCTGAAGCAGCCGCTCCGACTGCTGAAAGAAACTTCCCGAGCACTTATATAGTAAGAAGAAATGTCCGCTACCGACCGGAGTTTACAATCCGGTCGCGGTGTTATAATCCGGCTTTCTTATCAAATGTCAATAATCTCGCTGCCCGGAGGGGAGTTTTTGGTTAATTATTGTTAATCTTAGCTACCCCGGAAGATAAAAGTAATGCAATCCAAGCAGAATTTACTAACTTTACAACGTGTTTTTCATAGTATAAATAAGATTAAGGTTTAAGACAGCCACTTTGTGAAAAGAGGCTGTCTTTATTTTTTAGCACATCTCACAAAACCCTTTTGAGCTATAATTTGGCGAGCTATTCCCTGAAAGGACAAAGAAATTTGCTATATTTGCAGATTGAAAATCACAATCCTATGACAGAACTATATTATATAATCAACGATGGCCGTCAAGAGGGTCCCTTCGTGCGCGAAGAACTCAGATACCATGGTTTAAAAGCAGAATCATACGTATGGAAAGAGGGATTGCCCGACTGGGTTCAGGCATCTACACTTCCTGAACTTACGCATCTGCTATATGAGGATTCTGCATTTGGCTCATACGCACAGGCTCCTCAGCCCCCCTATAATCACCCTTCCGCTCCTCAGCAGCCTACTTATGCTCCGGGTTCTGGCGGCGATTTTAATCGGGGTTATGTGCCGGCATACACCAACTGGCTTCCTTGGGCTATAGCATGCACGGTAACCGGTATATTTTTCGGAGGTTGCTTGACTCTGATTCTTGGAATAATCGGAATCGTGCAAGCCAACAAGGCCAACAATCTGTATGCACGCGGAGCATACGACCAGGCCGCCGGTGCCAACAGCACAGCCAAGACAGTGACAATTATCGGGTTGATAATTTCAGCCATAGTCCTGATAAGCATCATAATTCTCTTCTCGGTGGGCGGAATGACCGAGATAATCGAAGCTGCGGCCAATCTGAAATAAAGATGCGCTATTTCGCGATGATCGACGGTAACCGGCAGGGGCCATACACTCTTGCCGAATTGGCAGATGCCGGAGTAACCCCCGACACCTATGTGTGGTGCAAGGGGATGGAAACCTGGCAAAAAGCCGATGAAGTAGCGGATATATGCCGCTATTTCCGCCGGACCATTTTCGAGATTATGCACCCGAGTGCTCCGGCGGCAAATTCGCCGGCAAAACCAAATCCGCAGGCCCAACAATTTACACGTTTTTTCGGAATACCTGTAGAATATTCCGGAGAAACCAACCCTGAAGCCGATGAATCCGCACCACTGATGCGGCCGGCACCCACAATCTTTCTCTCGCTGATGCTTATGCTGTTTTGCTTTCCGGTGACCGGCGCAGTGGCATTCTATTACAGTTTGAAAGCCCGCAAATACTGGCAGGAAGCACTGCAAAGCGAATCAAAACATCAAGGGAAACTATATGACCGCGAGGAGAGAAAAAGACTGCGCATAAAACTTGCGGAAAGCGACCGCCAGGCGAGAATGTGGGTCGGCATAACATTTTTCCTCGGCTTCATCATGATTGCCTTTGTAGGCAGCCGGTTTTTCTAAACTGAATAAGAGCCAGCAATAAATCACACCACCATGCTTAATAATAAGTCGATACTAATTACCGGGGGTACCGGTTCGTTCGGAAAGAAATTCGTAGAGGTTATCCTCAAGCGTTATCCCGATGTGAAGCGCATAGTCATATACTCGCGCGATGAACTCAAGCAGTTCGAACTCAAGCAGAAATATCCTCACGACAAATATCCTCAGCTGCGCTTCTTTATCGGAGATGTGCGCGACGGTGAGCGTCTGAAGCGTGCATGCCAGGGAGTGGATGTGATTATTCACGCTGCAGCCATAAAACAAGTAGACACCGCGGAATATAATCCCGAGGAGTGCATTAAGACTAATGTGAATGGCGCACAAAATGTGATCAATGCTGCCCTTGAGACCGGGGTTCAACATGTGGTCGCACTCTCCACCGATAAGGCTTGCGCCCCTATCAACCTATATGGAGCCACAAAGCTTACCAGCGACAAACTGTTTACTGCCGCCAATAATATCAAAGGCGACAGACCTGTGAAGTTCAGTGTGGTGCGTTACGGCAATGTGATGGGTTCACGCGGTTCTGTGATTCCATTCTTTATTTCGCGCCGTGATTCCGGTGCTAAGGAACTTCCGATCACCGATTTCCGCATGACACGCTTCAACATCTCACTCGAAGCCGGTGTGGACTTAGTGCTCTGGGCCCTTGAAAATCATCTTGGCGGAGAAATATTCATACCCAAGATTCCATCATACAGAATCAGCGATGTAGCCACTGCTATCGCCCCCAACTTGCCGCAAGTGGAGGTTGGAATCCGCCCCGGAGAGAAACTGCATGAGGAGATGATTACCCAGACCGATGCACTCAACACTATCGACATAGGTAAATACTACGCTATCCTTCCATCGGTATCATTTCTGCATGACCGCAATGACTATATCGAGCACCACAGTGGCAAGCCTGTGCCCGATGGATTCCATTACAGCTCCGATAAAAACACTGAGTGGGAAACCGTGGAAACCATGCGCGAGAAAATCAGAGAATTTGTAGACCCCAATTTCAAGTTTTAAGGTAATGAAAATTCCATACGGCAGGCAACATATCACCGATGAGGATATTGCGGCGGTCACCGAGACACTTCGCAGTGATTTCCTGACTCAAGGTCCCAAGGTTACCGAATTTGAAGAAGCTTTTGCCAAGTATGTTGATGCCCCTTACGCCGTGTCGGTAAATAATGCCACCGCCGGCTTGCATCTGGCAGCCAAAGCTCTCGGGGTTAAACCGGGGCAAAAGGTCATAGTCACTCCGCTGACTTTTGCCGCATCGGCCAACTGCATACGCTATTGCGGTGGCGATGTGGATTTCTGTGACATCGACCCGGACACCTATCTGATGGATTTAGATAAGCTTGAGCAGAAGCTGCAGGCTGCACTGGCAGGCACTTACGCCGGTGTTGTAGTTGTAGACTTCGCCGGTTATCCGCATGATATGGAGAGAGTTCGGAGTATCGCTGACCGCTATGGCCTCTGGATTATAGAAGATGCCTGCCACGCTCCGGGAGCATGGTGGACAGATTCAAAGGATGTGCGCCAGCTCACAGGAAATTCGCGCCATGCCGACTGCACGGTATTCTCCTTTCACCCTGTGAAACACATTGCTACCGGAGAGGGGGGAATGGTAACAACCGCCAACCCCGAGATTCTGGAGAAGCTTCGTTTATACCGCACACATGGTATCACACGCGATCCTGACAAACTCACTCACTGCGATGGCGGTTGGTACTATGAGATGCAGGATTTGGGATTTAACTACCGACTGACCGATATTCAGGCAGCACTTGGCATCTCACAGCTCAAACGGGCTGATGCCGGAATCATGCGCCGACAGCAGATTGCAGAGAAATATGATAAGGCGTTTGCCGGAATTCCTCAGATACGCACCCCTCACAGAGCCGAGAACCTGCTTCATGCCTTCCACCTCTATGTAATTCAGGTGCCGGACCGCAAGGAGGTATATGACCGTTTGCGCGAAGCCGGTGTGCTGGCACAGGTGCATTACGCACCTCTTCACCTTATGCCCTATTACCGCCAATTCGGCTGGGCAGAGGGAAGCCTGCCGGTCGTGGAGGATTATTACGCAAATTGTCTGAGTCTGCCGATGTTCCCCACACTCACCGATGAGGAGCAGAATTATGTGATTGAAACTCTTAAGAAATGCTTTGCATAATACCGGCCCGCGGAGGGAGCAAACGAATCGAGCGCAAGAATATCAAGGATTTCTGCGGAGTTCCGATAATCGCATATTCTATTCAGGCTGCACTGCGAAGCGGCTGCTTCAGCGAAGTCATGGTATCGACCGATGATGAGGAGATTGCCGCTACTGCTCTGAGATTCGGTGCGAAAGTGCCCTTCATGCGCTCGGCAAAAACGGCCAATGATTTTGCGACCACCGCCGATGTAATCAGAGAAGTGCTTGATGAATACAGGAATCGCGGCACCGAATTTAAAGCATTTTGCTGCATATATGCCACAGCTCCTTTTGTCGATGCCTCGCGCCTCCAAGCAGGCTCCGAGATACTGAAATCCGGCCTGGCGGAAGCGGCTTTTACATGTGTGGCATATTCATATCCCATACAGCGCTGCCTGGTGCGCAATGAGAGTGGAAGAATCGAAATGATGTTTCCTGAATATGCTAATTCCCGCTCTCAGGATTTACAACCCACATATCATGATGCAGGCCAATTTTATTTCAGCACTGTCGGGGCATTCGAAAGGACCGGCTCGCTATGGGGACCTGACACTCTGCCGATTATTCTGCCTGAAACTGAAGTCCAAGACCTCGACACTCTGACTGACTGGGAACTCGCGGAGATAAAATATACCAGACTCTCTCTGCCAAAGGAGATAAATGCCGGAGGATTCCTTCTGAAGAGTTATACGGAACTGCCGCAAGACACCCTGTTGAAACTGCTTGAGGGGAGAAATCTCCCTGAGATAAGAAGCGTGATGGTCAATACGGCTGAAATATCGGAAGAGAGTCATTTCGCATACATTGACACACTTCTCACTCGCGGTGACAAGAGATATTTTGCAGCCTATGCTCCGGGTGGAGAGCTGATAGGCTCGGTAACCCTGGATCTTCTTGGCGAGAAGCGTGATTCAGTGGAGCGGGGCATATGGTTATTTCCCGAAGCTCAGGGTAAAGGATATGCGACACGCATGCTCGGGGCCTTATACCAAGAGCTTGCAAAACGCGGAATACACCGGATTATCACCGGAGTGAAGCCTGCCAACACCGCTTCTCTGGCGCTGGAACGCGCTCTCGGGGCGGTTAAATCGGGCGAAAGCGAAGGCCTTATTCATTTTAGTTTGGATGTGTGATTCGAAGCCAATCAGGCCGCGTGCCCTGCTGCGTGCCGATGCCGGTCGCAGCATCGGATTCGGGCATTATGTGCGCACATGCGCCATGGCGGCTTATATGGCCGACGACTATGATTGCACAATCTTCAGCCGCAATCCCGAGGGTGGAGATTTATCACCTTTTCAACGCTCATTGCTCGGCAAAGCCGGTTTCATGGCTTATCCCGACCGGGATGCCGGTGATTTGGGAAAATATAATCTTTGGTTTCTTGATCAAATCAGAGCTGATGATTTAGTGGTTCTTGATAATTACTTTCACACCACTGAATATATGAATCAAGTTAAGCGGCGCTGCCGGGCATTGGTATGCATAGATGATATGCATGACCGCCACTTTCCGGCTGATGCGGTGCTAACATTCTGTCCGCTTGAAGAAAGAGACTTCGACCTCGCACCTTATACTCGCTTTCGCGGGGGCATAGAGTGGAGTTTTCTGCGCTTACCCTTTCTGAAACCGCTCACAACCACACCTCGTGATTCGGAGCGAATTGTAATGGCTATGGGTGGTGCTGACCCGTTGGGGCTCACTGAAAAGATGTTGGGAATACTCTCGGAGATAGCTCCTTCGAAACAGATAGATGTGATTGCAGGAGACACTGTAAAGGTAAGTCCCCGGCCGGGAGTAAGAATACATCGGGGGGCTGATGCATCGGAAATCGCCGGCATCTTTGACCAATCATCACTGGGGATTTTCCCGGCGAGTACCATCTGTGTCGAAGCATTATCTCGCAGATTACCAATAGCTGCAGGTTATTTTGTGGATAATCAGGAGGAGATTTATGCCGACGGAGTGAAGCGAGGCTGGTTCATGCCCCTCGGCTCTTTCAGAGACTCCTCCGCAGAAATAGCCCAAAGGATAGAGCCGGCTCTGCGGAACATAAGAGAGGGAGCGCACACTGCCCCGCAGATAGATTTCCAAAAGACCCGCACCGAACTGCTGACACTGCTTGGCGAATGCATGAAAAATTCATAATTCATGTCTTTATAGCATTATAAAGTGTCTGAAAGTACCAAATTAGCGAAATTTGTTGTAACTTTGCATTGTCCAATATAGGCGTATGTGAATTTACGCCGGCTTTATATTTATCTGACAAATTATATTAACCTATAAAATCATGAATCTGCTCAAAAAGGGATTAATGGCTTGTGCCCTAACATTAGGGTTGAGTTTCATGTCCTACGGAGAGGACTATGGTCTTCCGGCCAACATTCAAGATGGCAATATTCTGCACTGCTTTAACTGGCCTGTGCGAGAAATCAAAAAATCACTTCCGGAGATTGCTGCAGCCGGCTTCGGCTCGGTTCAGATATCACCGGTGCAGCGAGCTGATGCACGCACCGGCGAGAACTGGCATGCGCTGTATCGTCCGTTTGACCTGGCATTCAAGTCATCGGGTTACTGCTCTGAAAATGACCTTAAAGACCTGTGTACCGAAGCTGCCAAATATGGCATCAAAGTGATTGTGGACATTGTGGCAAACCATGTCGACAAGTCTCCGGGTTATCATGATACCTGGTGGGATTCAAATAACCGTGTTCGCTGGGAAGGTGGCATAAATTATGGCAACCGCTACTCAATAACCCACGGCCAACTCGGTGATTACGGTGATGTCAACTCAGAGCTTTCTGAAGTGTGCGCACGTGGCAAAGCTTTCGTCACAACACTCAAGAACATGGGGGTGAAGGGTATCCGCTGGGATGCCGCCAAGCATATCGGGCTCCCTTCGGAAAACTGTAATTTCTGGAAAGAGGTGACCTCGGTAGCCGGAATGTATCACTATGGTGAGATTCTGGATTCCCCCGGTCCGAACTCATCGATAATCAGCGAATATGCTAAATATATGTCTGTGACCGACAATCGCTTCAGCAATAATGCAGCTCGCAATAACGGAGGTGTACCCACCGGAGTAGATGGCGAATGGGCAGGCAAAGTCGGAGCAAACAAAGTAGTGTATTGGGGAGAGAGCCATGACACATACTCCAACGACGAATGGTCGCAGAATGTGGATCAGTCGGTAATCGACCGCGCATATGCAGCATACGCTTGCCGCAAAGGTTCCACAGCCCTGTATCTCTCACGCCCTCTTACCAAAGGATTCAGCAACATCAAGGTCGGCAAAGGCTCTACTGCATTTACCGCAAAACATATAGCTGCGGTCAACCAATTCCGCAATAAGTGTGTGGGTAAAGCTGAAAGCGTGCAGGTCGGCAACGGCACCTATACTGTGACCCGCCAGGGAGCAGGCGCAGTGATTGTAAAGAAAGGTAGCGGCCAGGTATCTGTGAACAATGGTAATCAATATTGCCCCGCAGGAACATATACCGATCTTGTATCGGGCAATAAATTCACCGTAACCTCAAGCACCATCAGCGGTAATGTAGGCAACACCGGCATAGCGGTTCTTCTCAAAGATGGCACCACTCCGACACCCGGCCCCGATCCTGACCCGGATCCCGACCCCGATCCGGATCCTATCGACCTTCCGGCAATCAATGGCGTGTATCTGCTGAACAGTGCCAACTGGAGCGCTCCGCGCGTATGGGCATGGACAGAAGCATACAACTGCACAGCTTCCGGCACATGGCCCGGTGACCAGATGACCAAGTATAACTCTCAATACTGGAAATGGGAACACCCTGCAGGCAAAGTGCCTGAAAGCATTATCTTCAATGGTGGTGATGACAGCAGCAAAACCTCAGACCTGGTGTATGTAAACGGCGGTGTCTATGACTGCAGCGGCAATCTTATCGGCACTGTGGGCGATAACCCCGGCCCCGGTCCCACACCCGACCCATCAAAGATTACAATCTACTATGATAACACTGCTTCGAGATGGGGCAGCGTGAATATTCACCACTGGACCTCACCCTCTACCGCATGGCCCGGGGCTGCGATGACCAAGGTTGTAGACAATATCTGGTCTTATACATTCAATACAGATCCCTCGGGACTCGACGGATTCCTGTTCTGTAATGCCGATGGATCGGACCAGACCGCCGACTACACTCAGGCACCTGTGGCAAACCACCTTTATAAAGGCACCGGCGGCAAGGGCGCGGTAACCGATATGGGTGTATATCGCGGGGCAAGCGGTATCGAGGAGATAACCGATGCCGAGTGCGAAGCAGAATATTTTGATATGCAGGGACTTCGTGTGGCTCACCCCACAGCAGGTCTTTATATAGTGCGTCGCGGCGCCAAAGTTTCCAAGGAGCTCGTGAGATAATCACACGCACCGCACAACCAAAAAAGGTATCACGCTGACCGCGTGATACCTTTTTTATTATTAATCTCTTTTCAATATCAGATATTATCCTCTTCGCGCATGAAATGCTGATAGGGGTGGTAGCAAGCCGGGCATTTCTGTGGAGGTTCCGTGCCTTCGAAAATATAGCCGCAGACCTGACACTGCCATTTGATGGGGGTATCGGATTTCCATACGGTACCATCTTCGATGCGCTTGGCCATCTTCATAAATCTCTCGCGGTGGTGCAATTCCACAGCAGCGATCGCTGTGAATCTGTCGGCGATTTCGGGGAAGCCCTCTTCACGCGCCACCTCGGCAGCCTTGGTATATGCCTCAACACCTTCAGCCTCCTCTTCGGCAGCCGCAACCTTAAGGTTATCAAGAGTAGAACCAATCACACCGGCATCAACACCGAGCGGTGCAGTCTGACAATTGGCTTCATTAAGATATTTCAGGAATATTTTAGCATGATGAAGCTCATTGGCAGCTGTTTCATTAAACAGATTGGCGTATTGATAATACTGCTCCTTCTGGGCAGCCTGAGCAAAAAATGTGTAGCGTGTATATGCCATCGACTCAGCAGCGTATGAATTAGCAAGATTTACCTGAGTCTTTGTTCCAACCAAACTTTTAGTGGGTGTTTCCATAGAACCTAATTTGTAAATAATTTTATTCCCCGCCGAAAAACCAAGTTGACCGCGACATATCCACGGGGAAATGACAAGTCGAAGTCATAAACCTTCAGCCACAACAAGCGGGTCGGAACTCCGACCGGGAGACAACCGGCGTCGCATGGCTTTGATACCTTTACAACAAACCGGGAACTCATTTGGTTTGCGCGGGTCCCCAATTATGGTTCAAAAGCAGAAAATATGATTGCGGGAATTTGATTATATTTGCATTACAATGGCATCAGATCGCAATACCGGAAGTTACGGCAACATACTCAAAGGGATATCTCTCTTCGGAGGAGTGCAGATATTCCAGATACTTATCAATCTGTTGAGAGGTAAGTTTGTAGCGATGTTTCTTGGCCCTTCCGGCATGGGTATCGCCTCACTTTTCACCACATCTACCGACTCACTGATTCGATTTTCCACATTGGGTGTGAAGTTGGCGGTAGTCAGGGAGACCGCAGTTTCCAAGGAATCATCGGAAGCATTGGGCGATGTGGTGCGTGTGACCCGGAGCATTATTCGCATCACCGGGTTTATCGGTGCGATTATATGCATGATTCTCGCCCCGTGGCTTAGTGAAGCATCTTTTGGCACTGATGATTACGCATGGCAGTACAGGCTTCTGTCAATTTTTGTATTCCTGATGGTTGTCAACGATGGTCAACTCGGGCTGCTCCAGGGTCTTCATGAGACACGCAAGGTAGCCATGACCACTCTTGCCGGCTCATTGTCGGGATTATTTCTCGGAGTTCCGCTATATTGGCTATATGGTGACAAGGGAATTGTGCCTGCCATGATTCTGCTGTCACTAACCACCTGGATCTGCTACCGCATAGGGCTTCACCGCGTAGGGTTACCTGAATCTCTACCCGGTCGTAAAGCGGAGCGACGCAGTCTCAGCCGCAAGATTTTATTAACCGGGATGGTGCTTCTCTCCTCCTCACTCACCGGCACGGCAGCCACATGGCTGGTCAATATCTTCGTTCGCTCTTGGGGTGACATAAGCGATGTCGGCCTTTTTAACGCGGCCAACAGTATAACCATGCAATATGCCGGGGTTGTATTTGCGGCTATGGCCATGGATTATTTTCCCCGATTGACCGCAGCAAGCCATGATGAAGCTCTGAGCCGCACAATCATAGACAGGCAGATGGAAATAGTCGCTATGCTGGCTACTCCGTTCAGCCTGCTGCTCGCCGCCACCGCGCCCCTGGTTATCAAGCTTCTGCTGACACCTGAGTTTATGCCGACTCTCGAGCTTTTCCGATGGCTTGCCCTCAGTATCCTGCTCAAGGCACTCTGCTATCCGCTCGGGTATCTGCCGCTTGCAAAAGGTAAACAGAAACTCTTCTTCTGGGAGGAAGCGATAGCCAACAATGTGCTTTATCTCGGCCTTTCACTTCTTTTCTATCATCATTTTGGTCTCATCGGGTTGGGTTACAGTTCGGTGGTGGAATATACCGGAGTCATGATTGTGTATCTGCTTGTGAATGCACGCATTTTCAGATATAAACCCAACCGGGAGGCATGTCGCGAAATAATTATGGCACTCATCTTCGGGGCTGCCGGCTTCGCCTGCTCTATGATACCTTCGATGCTCTGGTCATCGGTTGCTACCGGAACAGTATGTGTGGCATGCGCCGTAAGATCGGCCATCAATATCAAGGCAAGATTACGTTGATATTCAAAACTTATTCACAAATCCTTTAAATTCTGAAACAAAACAGATAACTGATTATAAATATTCATGATTTTTGCTATATTTGCACCGCTAAGTTGAACGATATGGACGATAATAATAAAGAATTCTATAAAGCACTTGCCGAGGAGTCAGTATATCCGCTCACCAATCATGTCCTTGAAACCTTAATGGATTCGGTAGAGCTAATAAATCTGCGCCATAATGAAACACTCATAGATTATCAATCACGCAGCCGCGACCTCTATTTTGTGAAAAGCGGTTGTATAGGTGGTTCCACACTTAATTCCGACGGAGTGGAGAAGACCGACGGATTCGGGCTTACCGGTTCGCTGATTATGTCGGCGCTTTCATATTCGTGCGGGTTACCCTCCGCTTATCGCTATTTTGCATGCGGACCTACGCAAGTGTATCGTCTACGCAAATCAAAAGTTGAAGAGATCCTGACCAATGACCTTGAATTCAGTCGCTGGCTTATGGGCACATTCGAACGAATGATTATATATCTGGCTCGCAGAAGCACCTTGCGCACCGGAAATGCCGAGCAGCGTTATCGTGAACTTGTGCGCCAGAGACCTGATATCCTCAATCTGGTATCAGACAAGCAGATTGCATCTTATCTTGAGATTACTGCGGTGCATCTTTCGCGCATCAAGCATAAAATCCTGCGCTCCCCCAATTGAGCTAACAGACTGAGGGCAGATTCGACCTGCAAATTTTATTTGATTGAATTCCGGCTTCGCAGCAGGGTGAGTCTTAGCATCGGACCTGTCATGCCATTGGCCGCGGTGTCTATGCGGGTATTGAAAAGTATCTCAACATTGTCGGGAAGCCGATAATCGGTAATAGCCGGGTCTGCCGAAGTATCGAGTAGATATGTTTTTAATTCCTCGACCGCCAGATCACCGATTTCGCGATTTGTAATAATAAGGCTGGTATCAGAGGTAACCGTGATATCCCAACTTCCGGGGTGTCCGAACAGCGATGTGTAAAGCGGACGCCCCACACCATCGGTAAGCACAATCCCCTCATTATTATAGGAAGTATCGAGCAGTTCCCCAACACGCAGGGCATCTATCACACTGCCCACCGTCATGGCAATATCATTATCGGCATGATAATCCTCGATAGCGATAGAATCCGAATCCGAAGATTCCCCTGTTGACCCGGAATGCCGGCAACCGGTAATACCGGTCAGGATTAATCCGGACATCACACAGATTGCCACACGTGTATTTTTCATATTCATAAATTAGCGTTGCAAATATAACACTTTTTCAGTGCTGTATACTTCGGAATTGGATAATTTGTGTATCTTTGGGAAAATTTCAGACTATGACACCGATTGAAGAAACCCAAAACGAGATAATCGAGGAATTTGAGGGCATGACCGATTGGATGGACCGGTATGCTTATATAATTGATTTAGGCAATACGCTTCCGGAATTTCCTGAGGCCGACAAAACACCTCAGAATCTTATCGAGGGTTGTCAGAGCCGGGTGTGGATTGATGCCGAACTCACCCAATCGGGGACTATTCACTTCGAAGCGGATTCCGATGCTCTTATAGTCAAGGGTATTGTGGCGCTGCTTATGCGGGTTCTCAATGACCGCACGCCCGATGAAATTTTAAACTCGAATCTTTACTTCATAGATAAGATCGGCCTTAAGGAGCACCTCTCACCCACCCGCTCCAACGGACTTGTGGCGATGGTGAATCAGATTCGCGATTACGCACGCGCATTCAAGGCCATGCAATAATATCAACTCTAACTTAAATCTAACCCAACTAACCTAATAAGTATGTTTAAAAACCAACCCAAAGGACTGATTCCCGCAGCCCTTTCGAACATGGGTGAGCGTTTCGGCTACTACATCATGAATGCGGTGCTGGTGCTGTTCCTCTGTTCAAAATTCGGGCTTAAGGAGGAGACAAGTGCTCTTGTCTATTCATTTTTCTACGCAGGCATCTATATTCTCGGCCTGGTGGGAGGTGTAATCGCCGACAAATCACAAAACTATAAGGGTACCATAATCTGGGGTCTTATTGTGATGACACTCGGCTACATAGTGCTGGCATTCCCGATTTTCGCCGAAGAGGGAAATATGACCTGGCTTCTTGTACTTACCTGCTTCGCGCTATTCCTGATCGCTTTCGGCAACGGCCTTTTCAAAGGTAACCTGCAGGCTATCGTGGGTCAGCTTTACGATGATCCCCGCTATTCATCGCAGCGTGATGCCGGCTTCCAGATTTTCTATGTATTTATAAACATCGGCGGTGTGCTCGCTCCCTTTGTAGCTCCTATGCTCCGCTCTTGGTGGCTCGGTGAAAACGGTCTTATCTACAATGCCCAGCTCCCGGCTCTGTGCCACGAATACCTGTCGCTTACAGATTCGATGGATACCCAGAACCTCAACAACCTGTATGCACTGATTTCCGAGGTCGGTGGAAACGCAAGTGCCAACATCTCTGAATTCTGCACTACCTATCTCAAAGTATTCAATACCGGTATACACTATTCATTTATCGCTTCGGTGGCTGCCATGCTGATTTCACTCTGTGTATTCCTCAGCACCAAGGGCATGCTTCCCACTCCAAGCAAGAAGGAAAAAACAGACACTGTGCAGTATACTGCCGAGGAGAAAGCGGCTATGGCCCGCGAAATCCGTCAGCGCATGTATGCACTTTTCGCTGTGCTCGGTATCGCAATCTTCTTCTGGTTCTCATTCCACCAGAATGGCACCTCACTCTCTCTGTTCGCCCGCGACTTCGTAAAGACCAGCTCGGTATCACCTGAAATCTGGCAGGCTCTTAATCCATTCTATGTGATTATCCTCACCCCCTTCGTGATGATGATTTTCAGCTCACTTCAGCGCAAGGGTAAAGAGATCTCCACACCGCGCAAGATTGCAATCGGCATGGGTCTCGCAGGCTTGGCATATTTATTCCTTGTGATATTCTCGGCTGTCAAGGGATATCCTTCGGCCGATGAATTCAAGCTGCTTCCTACAGCCACTGCAGAAGCTCTCAAGACAGGCCCGTGGGTACTCTTCGTGCTCTATTTCTTCCTGACTGTTGCCGAGCTGTTTATCTCTCCGCTTGGACTTTCTTTTGTGTCTAAAGTTGCACCCAAGCATCTGCAGGGTCTATGTCAGGGTCTATGGCTGGGCGCTACCGCCGTGGGCAACCTGATGCTCTGGATTGGCCCGCTGATTTATAATGCTTATCCGATATGGGTGGCATGGACAGTATTCCTTGGTGTATGCGCCATCTCAATGGGCGTGATGTATGCCATGGTAGGCTGGCTCGAAAGAGTAACCAACAATTAACTGAAGACTTCTGCAAGAATTTCCGGCGACTTTAAAGAGCCGATGCCCGGAAAATGCACTGCATAATACTTCAGTAATTCCGACATAAACTGCCGACGTTGCAAACCGTTGAATTTAAAGGTTGCAGCGTTGGCAGTTGTCATTCTTGCCAATATCGGGAGTCCGGCGGTATTCCGGGGCTCAATAACATCGCGATGACCGGGAGGCAGCATACTCGCCACACCTCCGCGCAAATCAAACCAGCAACCTGCCTGCCAGTCAGACAGATCGGGGCGAATACCAGC
Organism: uncultured Muribaculaceae bacterium; assembly: GCA_947175145.1. Taxonomy (GTDB): domain Bacteria; phylum Bacteroidota; class Bacteroidia; order Bacteroidales; family Muribaculaceae; genus Lepagella. The sequence continues at coordinate 14,616 of CAMWLY010000011.1, forward strand.
ATAATCCAGAAATTCCACCAAAAATCCCAGGTGAAAATTCGCCACACCCCTCTCCATTTTGTCAAGGCGATCAATGGCGCCTACCAGAAAGTCGAAAAGCTGTGGGTCGGGAGGAGACTGACGCAGAAACTGATTTAGAAATTCAGAAATAAAAATGGCCACCGCACTTTTCACAGGGTCAAAATAGATGGTTCTCCATAGCACAGGCCTTGAAAAGCGGCCAAGAAACTGGAGGTCGCGATTGGCATTGAATTTCACATCGGTTTCAATGACCGAGAGCTGCATCATTGCGGCGCGACGTGCACGTGCGGCCTTACCATTGCCGGCCGGCGCAAGTAAGGCCACACGTCCGTGACTTCGGGTGTAGAGACTCACCACATCATGCCGATCCGAATGCTTGAGCACATCGGTCACAATTCCGATAAGACGTTCTACAGCCATCAGCGCTCAGACATTGTATAAGAAACGCTTTATAGAGCGCTTGGGAGTCTTCTGAAACTCTGTGGGCATTACAACCATATTTGCCAGACGCTCGTAGGGAGCCACGAGCTTATTGAGCTCTACGCGGATATTTTCCATGGTAGAGCCTATCTCTGTGTGTGGTATTCCCATCTTGTCGATGGCATCGTAATCCGGATATACCAACCCGGTGAGCTTGCCGTCGCGTTCCACCACAAGACTCTCTGACACGAAGGGCATATTGTTTAGTTTCGCTTCAATCTCCTCCGGATATATATTCTGACCCGAACCTGTAAGAATCATTGTCTTGGAGCGGCCGCGAAGGAAAAGTGTGCCATCGGCCGAACGAGTTCCCATATCACCGGTGTGAAGCCACCCCTCATCATCGAGAACGGCCGCAGTCGCATCAGGATTCTTATAATATCCCTTCATCACATTGACTCCGCGCACACATATCTCTCCCGGAATATTCTCGGGATCATCGGAGATTATTTTTGACTCCATGTCGGGAAGCGTGCGCCCCGAGCTGCCTACCTGAAACTCTCGCCAGGGTGTATAGCTGATAAGCGGACCGCATTCGGTCATGCCATAACCGACCGTAAATGGGAATTTGATTTTGTGCAGAAACTCCTCGACTTCATGGTTGAGCGGCGCACCGCCGACTATCACCTCTTCAAATTCGCCTCCGAAAGCTTCCACAAGCGTTTTTCGGATACGCGCATATACATAACTGTCGAGAAATGGCACCGCCAGTGTCCAGCGCATCGCACCCTTGGATATCATCGGTAGTATCTTATTCTTATAAATCTTCTCAAGAATCAGCGGAACACAGATGACCAGATTGGGTTTGACATCCTGCATGGCTTTGATGAGGATTCTCGGAGATGGAGTTTTGCCGAGAATTGTGATATGGCTTCCGACCGCCAGAGGGGTCAACATATCGAATGCGCAACCGTAGGCATGAGCCATCGGCAGAAATGCCAGCGCACGCGAACTGCGGAAATGCAGCATGGTTTCGCGGCCGAAACATACATTTCCCGCCAGATTGCGCCCGGTGAGCATCACACCTTTGGAAAATCCTGTGGTGCCCGAGGTGTAGTTGATTTCCACGACCTCGTCATTATCGCGATGCGGATATTTTATATCTTCGGAGGTGTACCCCTCCGGATAAGCTCTTCTGAACCGGCGATTGAGCAAGCGGCGTCCGCGACTCAACTCGGAGCCTGCACGCTCATGAAGCATCTGCATCGAATCAAGACTTATCACCCCCTCGGCGGTAAGTAGTGAATCCGGATCGAGCGGCTCCCAAACATGCTCACTTACAAAGAAGAGAGATGCCCCGGAGTGATTCACGATATGAGCCACATCAAGCGGATTGAATTCAGAAAGAATCGGCACAATCACGGCACCATAGGTGATTGTGGACATATAGACAAGCACCCAGTTTATCGAATCCTTGCCACACACCGCTATCTTATCACCTTTCTTAATACCAAGACTCTCATACAGCATGTGAAGCTTGGCTATCGAGGTCGCCATATCTCCATAGGAAAGAGTGCGCTTGGTTATATAATCGGTAAGCGCCGGAAGATCCCAGTTTTCTATGAAGCTTTGCTCATATATTTTTATAAGATTGTCTATCTTCATAACAGCTGCTATTTGACGTGTTAGCCTTCAAGAGCAATCTTATATATTTCGCGGCAGTCATCCATGGAGAGGGGCACATAATTGCCGAGTGTCTTGCCGACATTCCGCTCGAGCGATGCTACCATTTTATCTATATCAGGTTCGCAGCCACAGAGTTCACGCAGATTTGTGGTCAACCCGAGATCATGATAAAAATTCTTGAGCTCCGAAATTCCCTCATCTATGATTTCATCGGTATCCTTACCGGAGGGATTAACCGACATTACATTGATAGCGAAACGCCACAGTTTGTCAGGGTTCTTCCGGGCACAGAACTCCATCCATGCCGGAATCATCACTGCCAGTCCGGCGCCATGGGCCACATGATAGAATGCCGATATTTCATGTTCGAGTCTATGCGAGGCCCAGTCTTCAACTTTACCCACACCGCAGAGTCCGTTGTGGGCAAGTGTTCCGGCCCACATCACATCGGCGCGTGCATCATAATTATCGGGCTGCAATTTGAGAGTAAGCGCCTGATCCATGACATCGCGCATTATTGCCTCCGAATATGCATCGACAAGCTGAGTTCCGGTGGTGTTGGAGAAATAGCGCTCATAGATGTGAGCCAACATATCTACCACTCCATAAGCTGTCTGATTCCAAGGCAGACTCATGGTGAGCTCCGGATTCATGATAGCAAAGCGTGGACGAAGCAGGTTGGGATAACGGACTGAAATTTTCTGATGTGTTTCTTCGTTGGTTATCACCGAGTTCCCCGAGCCTTCGGAGCCGGCGGCCGGAATTGTGAGCACTACGCCGAGAGGGAGTGCCACCTGCGGCTTCTGCTTCCCATTATAGAAATCCCAGAAATCACCGGGATATGCGACTCCGAGTGCAATACCTTTGGCAGCATCGATCGGGCTACCGCCACCCACTGCGAGGAGGAAATCAATTTTATGCTCACGCGCCATCGAGATTCCGGTATACACGCTCTCAGCGGTGGGATTGGGCTGAATACCGCCATACTCCACAAACCCGATACCGGCAGATGTCAGCGATGACTCGATTTCTTCAAGCAATCCTGATTTTTTCACTCGGTCGGAACCATATACTATCATTACCTTTGAAGCACCGCGGCTTGCGATAGCGGCACCGGTTTGTGACTGTACTCCACGACCGAATATAAACTCTGTGGGGGAACAAAAAATGAAGTTTTCCATAATATCGATTTAAACGCATTCAGGCGGCAAGGAAATATCCTAAAGCCGCCCGAATACAAATTAATTATTCTAAATTATCAGAGATTGCCGCGGCAATTTCCGCCATGCGTCCGGGATCCGGATTCTGAATCTTCCTGGCGAAGTTCATATCTCCCTCCTGATTTATCGGCACCAGGTGAATGTGTGCGTGAGGCACCTCAAGTCCGAGAACCGCCATAGCGACCTTGCGACACCCGGTGGCCTTTTTTATTCCGGCAGCAACTTTCTTGGCGAAGATAGTCATTCCGGCAAAATCTTCATCATCAAGATCGAATATATAATCCGTCTCATGCTTGGGAACCACGAGTGTGTGTCCCCAATTGAGGGGGTTTATGTCGAGAAATGCGAAATAGCGATCATCTTCAGCTACCTTATAGCATGGAATCTCACCGGCAATAATACGCGAAAAAACAGTCATCAGATTTCTATTTTAATGATTTCGAAATCAACCAGACCGGCCGGAACTTTAACCTGCACCTTATCGCCCACCTTGTGTCCCAAGAGGGCCTTGGCAATAGGAGTATTCGAGGAAATCTTATTTTCCTTGAAATTTGCCTCGGTCTCTGTGACTATGGTATAAGTCATCTGCATACCATTGGCAGTATTTTTGATTGTCACCTTATTGAGCAGCTGCACCTCATCGGTGTTAAGCTGGGAATCATCAATAATTCTCGATGAAGCAAGAAGTTCCTTAAGCTTTGCGATTTTCATTTCAAGCATGCCCTGAGCCTCTTTTGCAGCGTCATACTCGGCGTTTTCGGAGAGGTCTCCCTTGTCGCGGGCTTCAGCAATCGCCTGCTTGATTAGAGGACGCTGTGCTTCAAGGTCGCGCAGTTCCTCCATCTTTTTATCGTAGCCCTCTTTTGTAAGATATGTAGCCATGTTTGTGATCTTTATAGTTTTAAACGTTTTAAATACCGCTTCTGTTTTAGAGCGATGATAAGAGTAACCACAGGAGACCGGCAGGTCACCTGTGAAGATGAAAAAAATAACAGACCCTTTGAGTTAAGGATCCATTACCGATGTTCGGATGCAAAGTTAAAACAAATTTATGTATAATCCTAAAAATTGCCGGCGAAATCTACCGGTTTACAGTCAACCTGCAAATGCAAAATTATTGGAATCCCGGAGTCTGTTCAGGGTATAAAAAAATTGATTGTCATCTCGACAACCAATCTTCCGTTAACCTTAAAATCTAATACCATGAAAAACTCATTGCAAAACTACAAAACATTTTCTAAAATTATGCTAAATAACATAAAAATCTCTTATTAATTTAAGTGTATTTACATTTATATTATTATACATAGTATTTTTAACCTATTTTTAGGATTTAAGGACACTCTCTTTCAATACACTCGTATGCACACGAACTCTTTTGAGGTGCCAAAGGTGATTTTTATACCAATTTTGAAACGAAAATCCTACAAAGGGTAGCACTATAGAATACTCCTTGCCGTCGGCTTGCGAATGAAAGCCCACGATTAATGCGTATGCAGGAACCCAACCTTTACCGAAATCAACATCAACTCGGACACCCGTTCTAATCCTCCGTTCATTTCTATAAAATTCCGATGGGAGATCTGCCGGCAGAGGCTTCATATAATCACCGGGCATCCCCTCCATTACAAACCAATCTCCTATCTTTCTCATGCCGTAACTATCCCGCAGTTGGGTTCCTCTTGCCGATGTGATATACTTCAGCTCTTCAGGAATTGGATACATATAATAACATGGTAATTCGTCACACATATACGGTTTGCCGCGATAACTTTCATCTCGCATAGGAATATGCGTAAACTGGAATAATAATTTCGATCCCGGCATACGCCCGATTAATAAAGGCTTTTTACTTTCGGGCAATATCTCCATAAAGACATCTTTAGTCGGATCTTTTCTCCATTCAGCAATAGCTTTCCGATAATTGGTTTCAAAGTGAATTGTAAATATATCAACCATAGTCCAATATGTGATGCTGAATACTGCCGCTGAGCCAACTATAATAATTGAGCCCACAGAATACCGCTTTACTGACTGCGGTAATATAAGGACTGCACTTCTTAGCATCATGGCAATTCCGCAAAATTCCGACCACCACCCGACTCTTGAATCACCGACATATAAGAAGCAGACCACACAACCGGCCATGCCACTGAAGGCCCAGAACACATTATCGGGAGTAAATACAGTTCTAACACATCTTTTGCATAACGCTATAATCAGACTTATTAAACCGAGCCAATATGCAATTGAATTCAAGCAGAAAATCAATATGGTATTGAAATTCAATTGTGTTCTGGCGGAAACCATGCCAAATCGTGTCTGAAATCCGGGTGAGAACCAAATAAATGCCAATCCCAAACCTACGCCGATTCCGGCCATCACAATATCAGCACGTCGGCATTCTCTGAAACCGATAAACATTGCGATTAATCCGGCGAGTACCGGCACCCCAAATCCTTCATGCCAACCCCCGAGAATAAATCCGAGGATAAAGGCACCAGCCGTATACAGACCCCCCCTCTTCTCGGGGCTCAAATAAATCAATAGGAGAATACCCAACAGCGTGGGGATAAGATAATTGAGTTGATATGCCAGTACCCCCATACAATCCTGCCACGGAATGAGCCAGGTAATCATAACCGCACCTGCCACTGAGAGATAACCTCTCCTCCAGACAACTCCCACACGACGCATCATAATCGCACAGGCCAACAACCAGCAAATCCACATAATCCCTGAGGAGAACCATTTCGGCCAAATCAGCAGAAGCGGTGAGACAAGATTTGCAAACCTCGGCAACCAGTGGCCATATTCGAAGCTCATCCACTCTATCCACCCGGAAAAATCAGGCATGGCTGTAAACGGAACTACTCCATCTTCCAATACTGCCCCATGCTCTTCGAGCCATTCTGATACACAGATTCCATATTCCCAATCATCTTGATATTTAGGCATAACCATAAGATATACACCTAATCCTATAGCTATCAAAAAGAGGAGTATCGCGTTGAGAATTGATTGTGATTTCCCTTCCAATATTCTCTTATTCATATGTATTCTGTCAGCTTAACTTATTTTCGGGTTAGCACGATCCTTACCCTCTTAACTCCCCGGAGTCTGAAGAGTAGCCAATTTTGCAATGTTGAAGGCAGGTATGGCAAAACCAGTGTATAATAATTCCCATCGGCAGGTGATTTAAATCCGGTGAGTGTAGCCATAGCGGGCTGCCAACCTCCACCGAGGTCTATTTCAACAGCAACCGGTGTAGCAAACCATCTGCTGCGAGTGGAATATTTCATCATAAAATTCCTATCCTTATATAATTGTTCCGGATTCAGATCTGCGAGGTCAGGCAGATCCGGTTCCACCAAATCGCCGGGTAAACCGGGCATCACAAACCAATCACCGACTTGGCGCATGCCATCAGCATCGGCCACCATGCTTCCTGATTCCCCTCTCATAGACTCCAGTTCATCAGGAAATGGAAAGAAGCCTGCCTTATTTTCATCGAACCGACGCAATGTAATGTCGGCAAAATATGGGTGATTCTCCAATCCGGACTGTGGCATTCTGCCGAGCAACCAGGGAGCTTGCGATTTAGGCAATACTTCTACAAATACGCTTTCATCAGGATTTTCACGCCACATAGCAATCGCCCGTCGATACTCGCGCGCCTCCCTGACTGTATATAAATCAACCTCCACCCAATAAGCTACTGTCACAACTGCGAAAACCGCTACAATTGATAATGACAATGCATTATACTTCCGACTTAATGCAGGCCACAGGAGCGACAAACCCTGTAGCATGAGAGCTACCCCGCAAAAATCTGCCCACCAGCCAACTCTCGCACCTCCGATGAAACAGAGACAGATTATCACGGAAGTAAGGCCTCCGGACACCCAAAATATGAATCCGGGAGTATAGAGTTTTCGCCAACTGCATCTGATGCCGGCGACAACTATAGTCAAAGCTCCAATCCAAAATCCGAGTGTATCGCATATTAGCCTCACATATCGCAACGGTGTCCACGGGGAAGCAGCATTTCCGTAGGGATCAAGGCGCGCCTGAAAGCCGGGTGAGAGCAATATGAAAGCTATGCCGCAGATAAGCCCCACGGTCGCCAAAGCAACCTCAGCGCGACGCCACTCCTTGAAGAAAAGAAACAGCAGCCCGACCGATGCAAGCACCGGCACACCGAAACCCTCGTGCCAACTCCCGGTCAAAACCCCGAGAATTATGGCAAAAATGCAGCTAATCACCCTGCCGGTTACACTTGACTGCCTCTCTCTTCGCAATAATTCAAACAGCATCACACCGAGTAGTGTCGGCACAAGATAGTTGAGTTGAAACATCAGGGTGACCATCCGATCAAACCAGGGCATAAACCATGTGAGCAGAATTGCAGCGATTACAACCGGAGGCCCTTTGCTCAGGTTTATCGTGCAACTGCGACACATCAACGCGCAGGCACAAAGCCAGCAAATCCACATTAACCCCGAGGAAAGCCACTTAGGCCATACCAGCAGCGGCGGTGCCACCAGATTGGCAAGTCGCGGCAGCCAGCGGTGGTATTCGCTCCCAATCCACTCTCCCCATATCTCGAAATCAGGCAGAGCTTCCCAGGGCGCCACACCATCTTCGATTTGCGAGCCATGAGCTTGCATAAACGGCTCCATGCAGCGCACATACGACCAGTCATCAGACTGCTTGGGATATACTATCAGAAATACCCCTAATCCGATAGCTATCAATGACAGAAGAACAGTATTTAAAATCAATCTTGATTTACCCTCTGATATCATTATTTTTTTGCTTATTTCTCTGTCGACTTCAGGGATATGTCATTTATTTCATTTGAATCTTTAAATTCACTTGCATTAATGCGTACTCGTGCTGCCTTCTTGAAATGACCTGTATACCATCTTTTCAATGGAACCGGAGGCATAGGCATTATCAGAGTATAATACTTACCATCTCGCTGAGAGCGGAAACTATACAGATTGGCGCATTCAGGTTGCCAGCCATCACCGAAATCGATTTCAGCCGCAACATTCGTGCGTATCAGTTCAGATTCGTAATAAATATCCTCGGAATCCTCTCCAATATATGGCTTCATAAAATCACCTGTCTTTCCGGGCATAATAAACCATTCCCCCACCTTGCGGGCACCTTTGCCATCTTTCACATACTCCCCCGACTCTGCAGTAACATCTCTTAACTCCCCGGGGAAAAGATAAAACAAGGCTTTGGTTCTATCCCCTGCACGCATGGTATAATCTACCATCTGCATGCAGCGGTCATATCCCATACTCTCGGGCATTCTTCCGATAATCAGAGGCCTTCGCGACATGGTTACAGCATCAGCAAACACATTGCTGTAAGGGTCTTCTCTCCACCCTGATATAGCCTGACGGTAATCGCGATTTATCTTGATTACATAACAATCTACAGTTATCCAGAACACGATTGCACAAAGCGCTATAATCCATATCGGAATTGCGTCTCTCCATCTATATCTCCCTGCAATGGCCGGCCATATATTCACAAGAGATTGAATCAGCAATACACTGCCACAAAAGTCAGCCCACCATGCGACTCTTGGTCCGCCCAAAAATATGAAACAGACGATTACTGACAGACCTCCGCTTATGAGTAAAAATAATGTAGCAGGCTTAAGAATCTTCTTCCAACCGCTAATTATTATTCCGGCAATTACTGACAAGAACCCCACCCAATAGCTGAATGTATCGCACAAAAAAACTTTAATCCTAACCGCAGTGATTTCAAAGCCTTCCGATTTAGGACTAAGTCTTTCATGAAAGCCCGGAGAAAACCAGATAAATGCCAAACCCGAAGCTATGCCGACACCGGCTATCACTACATCTGCACGGCGCCAATCCTTGAAAATTATAAATAACACTACCAAGGCCGCAAGCACCGGGACTCCGAAACCTTCATGCCACCCTCCTAACAAGACTCCTGTCAGAAATGTCAATGAATATTGTAACCAAATAACTCGCTTTGAGCAGAGCAGGTAGAATATAAGAACAGCTAAAAGAGTCGGCACAATATAATTTAGCTGAAACAAGAGCGAACCAAACCCGTCATACCAAGGTAAGAACCAACCTAAGATGGCGGCCAGCAATACTGATGCCCCCCCTTTCTCCCAACTGATATTCAGTATCCGGAGCGAAATCTGAAAAGTGCAGATCGCACACAGCCACATAACTCCCGAAGAGAACCATTTGGGCCACACCAGCAGCAGCGGAGATATCAAATTACTGAACCTTGGAAGCCAACGCAAGTATTCCGCTCTCACCCAGTCAAACCAGGCGCTGAAATCGGGGATTGCCGAGAAGAGTGCGACTCCCTCTTCAATATTCGCACCCTGCGCGTGAATCCATGGAAGCATACACTCCACATAGACCCAGTCATCGCACATCATGGGCATTCCAATCAGAAATATCCCCAAACCTATAGCCATCAATGCGAGAAGAACCGCATTGATGGCCATATTTGATTTCTCTTTAAGAGACATATTCGTAACCTTTATCGTCGGACCGACTCTTTCTCTATCACTCCTTAATCAGGAAATGGTCACCGGTTTCTTTCACGATGTTTTCATAATATTTTTTGTCGTAACCGGGGAAAGTCGGATAAACGGGGATACCATATTCCGACTTGAGGAAATTACCCTCATCATCGGTTTTCTTAACGTTGCCATCCATATGCTTCACAAAAAGATAACCGGCCAGATCTCGATAATCCTTCGTGGCTTTAGCTGCGACTCTTGCCGCCTCGGCATTAACCATTGCGGTAGCCTTATCTTTATCGGCACACACCAGTTTGAGTTGGTTTTCAAATTCGGGTCGCTCGGCTTGGAACCCTTGTTCGAGATTCTGCTGCACTTTGCGTATGGCAGGAATCATCTGGTCATAACGGTAATAAGCCTGATTGGCCACAATATTATTGACCCAGAAATTTGAGTTCATGTCGAGTGTGTTTATATCGCCCTCCTGAAGTTCAACCGGCACTTCGGTAACTCCACAATATATCGGCATATATACCGATGTATTGGTGTCATCTGTGCCGAACCAGAGCACACCGCCCACAGGGTCGGGAAGCCAGTTGCGGCTCTGACTCACATAACTCCAGCCGGTCTGCTGAGTAGCTATGGCGCGCTCCATGCAATATTTCTTGCCATCAACTTCATATTCCATAGGACGCCAGCGATAAGGCACATGATATGGACCGGCACCAATATCCTGAGTCATATCGTATGGGGTATCCTGAAACAGGTCACGCATGGACTCCTGCATATCTGCGAGACTCACCTTGCGGTCAGGCAAGATATAGAGAGGCATCGGCTCATTGCTGTCATAGTTTACCCATGAGAAATATTTGTCGGCATCATTATTGAACCGGCGGAAATATGTCCATACGCGACCATCGCAACCGCGGCGTGTGCCGGCATCATGAGTGGAATAAGCATCTGCAAATGAGAAATCCTCATCTTTGCCTGAGAAATAACCGCGTTTGCGGGCAAATGATATTACATCTTTGGAATGGCGCACATTTTCCTTATCCTTGAAATTCACTTTGCGTATGCGCGGTTCGTTGGCGTGGCCGCATATTGCATTGTCAGGGATTCGCACCGCTACCCAAACAGCACCCTTTTCGGCACCCTTACCTATCATCTCGAGTACCCAGACTTCATCTTTATCAGCGATAGTAAATGACTCTCCACTTGATGCGTAGCCATACTTATCGACCAGATCGGTCATTATATCGAGAGCTTCGCGAGCTGTTTTCGAGCGCTCCAAAGCCACATATATCAGCGAACCATAGTCCATGATAGCCTGACCTGTCGTGTCGGTTAGTTCATCATGTCCGCCCCAGGTAGACTCACCTATAACTACCTGATGTTCATTCATATTCCCGATTACATTATATGTTTCAGGCGCTTCAGGGATGCTTCCGAGAGGCTTATTGGTATCCCATTCTCGAATCTCACGCATCTCACCTTTGGCATGTTTACCGGCTTTCGAATGGTGCAGAAAGCCGAAAAGGTTGTGGGAATCGGCTGAATAAGTCATCATTACCGAGCCATCGGTAGTTGCGCCCTTGGCTGCAATCAGATTGGTGCAAGCTTCAGCCAAATATGGTGAAACCGCAAGCAGGGTCATCATTGCCCCACCGACTATCAACTTTGCTTTCATATCTTAAGGTTAGTTCTTAATTTAAAATTCGGCCATCTTCCATTCGGATAACCCTATCTGCTATCTTGTTCATGCTCAGGTCATGGGTAACGATAACAAACGTTTGTCCCAAATCACGACGCAGGCCGGCGATTATCTCTTTTATCTCATCTCTGCGCGCGGAGTCGAGACTTCCTGTGGGTTCATCGGCAAACACCACCTCGGGGTCATTAATCAATGCGCGCGCCACGGCGGTGCGCTGACATTCACCTCCCGACATCTCGGACGGTCTGTGATTTTTTCTTGCCGAAAGTCCGACTGATTCAAGTAAGCCGTCGGCTTTATGCAAGGCGGCCTTGCGACTCATTCCCCCTATCATGGCCGGTAGCGCCACATTCTCACGCGCGGTAAATTCCGGAAGCAGCTGATGAAATTGAAATATAAATCCGATATTCCGGTTTCTGAACTCTGACAGTTTCCTGTCTGACATTCCCGATATATCATCATTGCCATATATGATTTTCCCGGTATCCGGACGAGCCAAAGTCCCGGCAATCTGCAGGAGCGTGGTTTTTCCGGCACCGCTCGGTCCTACAATTGTGACAATTTCATTACGGTTCACCCTGAGGGTGACATCGCGAAGCACCTCAAGATTACCATAAACCTTTCCAACTCCCTCAAGTCTCAGCAGGGGGAGTTCTTCGGTAAGCGATGGGCGCTGTGATGTATCGGTAATTTCAAGCATCAGAGGTTTCTTATCTTCCAAGCTGCAGGGTAGAGGTTATTGGCCCTGGAGCCTATATTTTTTACTAATCCGAGGGGATACCCTTTATATGTAACGCAGACATAGCCTTTTGCGGTGTCCGGTGGAAGCAAAATCGACTCATGGCGGAGATATTTCAATGCTGTATCAAGAGTGAGCTCTGCTTCCGGATATGTGTCTCGCCTATAGTCAGTGGCAAGCACTGATTCCGATGTAGGAATCTCAAGATTCCTTGATTTTGTCTTGGTTTGCGGAATACCATCGGCAATTACACGCGTGCGTTTACGCAGTGTTTCGCGAGCCTTTGCATCATTTCGGTGTGCAGGAGTACCCGGTTTGCGCAAAACAGCTGCAAACAATCCCTCTCCTCGGGTCAGATGGGGCATAAACCTAAGTGCCGGGTATTCTCCGGTCAATTCGCGCCCGATACCATATTCCTCAGCAAGATTCAAATCTATGGGTTCCAGGCCATATTCCTCGGCCAACCATGCGATTTGTTTTTCATTCTCTTCCAGATTGAATGTACATGTGGAATAAATGAGAAATCCACCCGGACGCAGAGCGCACAGTGCCGACTTCAGAATCTCACGCTGCAATGCCGCACAAGATGATATCAACGCCGGGCTCCACTGAGCTACCGCATCGGCATCTTTGCGCATCATACCCTCCCCGGAGCAGGGGGCATCTACCGCAACCACATCGAAGATTTCTCCCGACGAAGCATAATCACCGACTGCGGAGTTGGTAACCAAGATATTCGGGAAGCCCCACTTGAGCAAATTTTCTCTCAAAGCACCCGCACGCTGCGGCATAATTTCATTGGCAGCCACAAATGCCCGGTCTCCGAGAGAATTAATCATTGAAGTTGTTTTCCCTCCGGGTGCTGCACAAAGATCGGCTACCCACGCTTCAGGAGTAAGTCCATGGTTTTCTATGAGCCTGCTTACTATGGTCTGATATATCATAGATGAAGCATCCTGCACATAGAAGCAACCGGCATGAAGCAGCGGATTTAATGTAAATACCGGTCTCTCCGACAAATAAAAAGCGCCGGCACACCAAGGCACCTCTCCGCTTATCGGGAGTTCCGGAGTGTCGGCATCTTTTATTTTTCGGCGGTTAAGTTTTACACTTACTTCAGGAGCGGAATTCATGGCACGGAGAAAAGCCTCCGTGTCCAGACCGGGCAATTCAGCCGCGTATGCGGCAAACTGCTCATTGACTCCTCCGGAGGTCTTTACTTCAGACTCCACTCTACACCGTTCTTCGTATCTTTAACATTGAATCCGAGAGCTGCCAGACGATCTCGTATCAAGTCGGAAGTTGACCAGTCCTTGGCAGCTTTGGCTTGGGCGCGGACTTCCATAAGCAGGTCTACCGCTCCCTCGTAGGATGAGAGATCTGCAGCTCCGTCAGCTGTGCCGAGTTTAACGCCAAGTATCTGAATCAAAATGGTTTCAAATACTTCACGCAACTGTGCAATCTGAGCGTCAGTGAGTGTCACATTGCCATCGGACGCCGAGTTAATGATCTTTGCAGCATCAAACAGATGTGCGATTACCATCGGAGTATTCAGATCGTCATCGAGAGCCTCCTGACAGAGAGCCATATAATCGGGCAATTCTACATCAGAGGTTTCGCTTCCCTTGAGAGCAAGCAGTCTCTTATATGCGTCCTGCATCTTCTGGAGAGCCTTTTCTGCCGCCTTCAGTGCATCATTGCTGAAATCGACAGTGCTGCGGTAGTGTGCCTGGAGGATAAAGAATCTTATCACCATGGGTGCGTATGCCTGTTCGAGCAGAGGGTGATTACCGGTGAAAAATTGCTCAAGGGTGATAAAATTGCCATAAGATTTTCCCATCTTCTTACCGGCGATGGTAATCATATTATTGTGCATCCAATAATTCACGGCATCATGTCCCTGAGCGGCTACGCTCTGAGCAATCTCACACTCATGATGCGGGAACATAAGATCCATGCCACCACCATGAATATCGAATGTATCCCCAAGGTATTTCCTGCCCATAGTAGAGCATTCCAGATGCCAGCCCGGGAATCCCTCGCTCCAGGGAGAGGGCCAGTGCATGATATGCTCGGGAGCCGCTTTTTTCCAGAGCGCGAAGTCAAGCGGATTGCGCTTCTCCTGCTGGCCATCTAATTCTCGGGTGGTATTGAGAAGATCCTCGATATTGCGACCCGAAAGCTTGCCATAACGATGATTCTCATTATATTTCTTTACATCGAAATATACGGAGCCACAGCTTTCATAGGCATAGCCGGCATCGATAATTTTCTTGATATACTCTATCTGCTCTATGATATGACCTGATGCATGGGGCTCGATCGAGGGGGGGAGCACATTAAGCTGCTCCATGTCGTGATGATATCGGTTAAGATAATACTGCACGACCTCCATCGGCTCAAGTTGCTCAAGACGAGCTTTCTTAGCGACTTTATCCTCACCCTCGTCAGCGTCATGCTCAAGGTGCCCCACATCGGTGATATTGCGCACATAGCGCACTTTATAACCGAGCCATGTGAGATACCGGAAAAGCACATCAAATGTGATGGCCGGACGCGCGTGTCCCAAGTGGCCGTCACCATAAACCGTGGGGCCGCAAACGTACATTCCGACGTGTCCCTCCTGGACAGGCCGGAATGTTTGTTTTGTGCGCGTCAGCGTATTGTATATGCTGAGCTGATTCGATTTCATCAGTTATTGCCTATTTTGCCCTGGCGGGGAGAAATCTCGCCAAACTGAGCTTCATATTTCTTGATGTTGTCAGTAAGGGCGAACATGAGCTTCTTGGCATTCTCGGGGCTCATGATCACGCGGCTTACTACCGGTGCCTGAGGCATGCCGGGGGCAGCGAAGATGAAGTCGATGAGAAACTCGCTGCCGCTGTGACCGATCATGGCAAGATTGGTGTATTTGCCATCGGCAAGTTCGGGGCGGAGCTGTATCTGAAGCTGGTTCTGATTTTCTTTATTATCCATTTTAAAATTCTATTTCTGTTATTTCCGCAAGCACTATTACCTGCGCATTGCAAAGATACGATTTTTCGCATTAATGAGCAAATCAACCGGAGATGCCTAAAGTTCCGATTCAGGAATCCTGTCACCGGGAGAGTAGCTGCCGCGCGCTCTGCGACCAAGCAGTTCGCTCAGATGACGCGGGTGCATACTGAATCCAGGTCGCACCACAGCTATATTCTCTTCGCTGAACTCTTCACCGGCCGCAATCGGCGCCTTGACATAAATCGATCTGCCCCATTTGCGCCCTCCTCTATCCGGATTCTCATCTTCGGGAATACCTTTGCCGGCATCAAGTGCGGCTTCAGCCGTGCGCACCATTTTAACCATCTCTCTGAATTCCGCGAAATCCATGGAAAACTCAGCATCAGCACCCCCGATCTTGCGATCGAGTATAAAATGCTTCTCAACCATTACCGATCCGAGTGCAGCGGCAAGAACCGGCACAAGATAACCCGGCGAATGATCCGATACACCAACCTTCACAGCATACCGATCTTGCAACTCCTTGAGCTGCCCCAATGCGGCATCCTCCACACGGGCCGGATAAGCTGAGGTGCATTTGAGCAAAGTTATATCATTGTTACCCTCTTTGCGAATTGCACTCACTGCTTCCTCAAGTTCTCGCGCGGAGGCTATACCGGTGCTTAAAACCATAGGTTTACCAAGCCTGGCGGCATATCTTATCAGCTCTAAATCAGCAATCTCAAACGATGCTATCTTATAAATTGGATTATCAAGAGTCTCAAGCAAATCCACCCCTTTACGATCAAATGGGGTGGAGAAACATTCCAATCCGCACTTGTGTGCGGTCTCATATAATTCGGCATGCCACTCGTAGGGAGTCTGTGCTTCCTGATATAGCTCATATAAATAGCGATTATCCCATAATCCCCCTTTCAACAGAAAATCATCAGACTTAATATCAAGAGTAAGACTTTGAGGTTTATATGTCTGAAGTTTCACCGCATCGGCTCCCGCCTCCGCAATGGCATGAATCGATTCGACTGCTGTAGCCAAGCTACCGTTATGGTTTGCCGAAAGTTCCGCTACTATCTTCATAGCCATATTCGTAAATTTGCAATTTATAATTTCAATGACCAGCGTGTATATGCCACACCGGTAGCGCTATATGAATATTTCTGACGAAGGAGGCCCTCGTTGAGCACCAATCCATGGTCTTCATTGCTTATTCCGAAATCCAGAAATCTGCGGTCGGCATATTTCTCGATTATGTGAGCTACAAGCGGGGTAAGCAGATTTAGTTCTCGGCCCAATGCGGTGGTGGCTATGTACTGAGCATGGACAGTGGCCCCACAATCATAAATACAGATTCCGGCTTGGGGTTGCCCCTCAATTTTGCTTACAAAAAAATGAATGTTTTCCGGAAACCGACTTTTGAGCAGAGAGATCTCGCCCGCCGTATGCACGGCCTTCACTCCGTGGCGCTCTGCAAGGCACTCTCCAAGCATCGACATAAAGGCTTCTATATCTTCGGTTTCTGAAATTTTAAGACCAGGGAGCTGCAAAGCCTTCTTCAGATGTCTGCGCTGCAGTTGGTTGAATTTTACCTCCTCTCTCAGGTCTATTGCTGCACTGAGATTACACTCTGTCTGCTCGGCACCAAGCCTGAAAAGAGCGTAGATATCTTCTTGCGACGGTTTATCTGCGAAGATAAACGGTAGCGGTTTATAATCCAGAACTGAAATCTCGCGGCTGCGCCAGGTCTCTACAGCTACTTCAAAAATATGGAGCAAGTCAGAGCCGTCAATATGTCCCTGTGGGAGAATCCACCCACCGTATGTCAGACCGCCATGAGAATGCAGTATCATATCCTCATCTACATTTCCGGGCAGTAAAGCCGCGACACGCCCATTCTTAAGAGCTATCCAGCTGCAATCGCGGAACCTGTCGGCATGATAGTCCATATACCCGCGCTCGAACAGAAAGGTCGAATTGCGGGCGCTCTTCACGAATTCATTCCACCTCGGAGCGAATTGTGAAGTATATGGCATAACCTCATATACAGGCGTATGAACTATTTTATCCATGATTGAGGATTGAGTTTCTCGCGATTTTTCCAGACTTCAAAGTGTATGATGCTTCTGTCGGGATCTTCCTCATCACGTCCTACTTTACCCAACACCTGACCTTGCTTTATGGTATCGCCGGTCTTGACACTGGCCGAAGAGAGATTGCCGTAAACGGTGTAGTAGGCTCCATGATTCAGTATCACGACTGTGGAATATCCGGAAACCACGTAGACACCGGCCACTTTACCTCCGAATACAGCCTGTGCGGAAGCTCCGTTAGATACTTCTGCATCAATGCCGGGGTTGTCAAATGTCACACTTGGCATATCAGGCAGTGAGTTGCGCCCGAATGGACTGGTGATACGGAACGATCCGGCCACCGGGCGTGGCAACGAACCGCGCATAGCTTCAAAAGATGCTCCATTGCCACGAGGCTGTCTCTGCCGAGCCTCGGCGTATGACACCTCTTCGGTTTTCTTTTTATCCGGTTTAGGTTCGGGCTTTGAGGGCTGCTTCCGCTCTGTTTCCTTCTTGGAAGTCGTTTCCTTTTTAGTCTTGGAATCTTTTTGCGGTTTCTGTTCCTTAGTTTTCTGATCCTTTTTAGGCTTGACCTCCTTCTTGTCTTCTACCTTCGCATTATCCTTTTTATCGGGAGTTTCAGCATTCTTTTGCACCCTGTTTTCTTCAGCCTGGCGCTTCTGTTGCTCCGCAAGTTGCTGCTTGCGCTCCTCTTCTCGTTTAGCCGCCCTTTCCCGCTCAATTCGCTCCTGCTCGGCTCTTTTAGCCTCAGCTTCAGCTCTGCGAGTCTCTTCGGCAATAAGGCTTGCCACCTTATTGCGAAGTGTGTTGACCTCGGCCTGTTTTTTAGCTAAGTGTGCCTGAAGCGCAGTACCATTCTGTTTGAGCTGAACAACTAATGCATCTTGTTTGCCATATTGAGTTTCAAGTTCTTTCTGTGCTTTAACTTGGCGGTCCAAGGCTTGCTCCTGCATATTCTTGACACCCGAGAGCTCGCTGCGCTGTTTGGCGAGTGCCGCTACCCGATTGGAAATCTTAGCCGTCTGTTTTTCACGCCAGGCAGAAAATTCCTTGACATACCTGATTCGGCGCATGGCCTGTGAAAAATCCGACGATGAAAATATGAAAGCTAATAGCGACTTATCATTGCGCTTCTTCTGCATATTTTTTACCGTCTTGAGATATTCACCTCTCAGAGAGGCCAATTCCTTTTCATCTGTAGCGATTTTGGATTCAAGTGTGTCTATGCGGTTACTCAATGCATTTACCTGAGATGTAGCCTTATCCACCTTGGCTTTTCCGGCAGTAATATCGGCACCAAGGCGGCCAAGCTCCACAAGATTCTTTTTAACTTGCGCTTCATTCTCCTTAATCTGCCGGCGAGTGCGCGCTATCTCCTCTTGAGTGGCGGCCTGCCGCTTCTTGAGTTCCGCAGAAGTCTCTTTCTTCCCGGTATTTTTCCCGGACCCTTTCCCCTTATTATTTCGGGTTGTTCCGGTATTCTTCTTACCCGTGCTTTTAGTGCTGTTCTTCTTACCGCTACTTTTTTGCTTTGAGGTTCCGGAACTAACCGCAGTTGTGCGGGATTTACCCTTGGGAGAGGCCCAGATGTCAGGCTGCGT
This sequence comes from uncultured Muribaculaceae bacterium, assembly GCA_947175145.1. GTDB lineage: Bacteria > Bacteroidota > Bacteroidia > Bacteroidales > Muribaculaceae > Lepagella. The sequence goes on from CAMWLY010000011.1 coordinate 33,636, forward strand.
GAATGATGCTATCAGGGATACTGCGACTGCAAAAGTCAGTACCCTGAGTTTATCAGCTTTGAAATATGATGTTATAGTTCTGAATGTCATAAAGAAACCGAAATATTGCGATGGGCATTACATGGAAGATAGGAATTCCCTGAATCCTACACGCCGATAGGAGGAAGTGCGCAGCGGGGTCATCTGAGCTCCGCCCCATTTCACGCTGTTGAAGTCAAGTTCGGCTTGTATCGGCTTCTTACCATTGAATTCCAAATTGAAATCCAACTGCAGACCCCTATTTTCATATCCATATATGATTTCTGCTGATCCCTCTGATTTATAAGAGGCAACCAGGGCATGAGTCCGCCCCTCCTTTCCCACGAGATACCCATAACTGAAACCCGGGAGATCAGCGCCGTCATTAACAGGCATCAGCATCCACTCGGAATCGCTTACCTCCGAGATTAAGGCGACAACAGGATTTTCTGTAGATAATTCGCCGGAGCCGGGGAATACCACACGCGCCAGAAACAACGATTGCAAATCAGATATGCCCCCCGGATATTTACCCAGCATACCGGCAGCACTTTCCTCCACATATACGCGCTTCATCTTATTGACAGCCAGTACTCTCTGTGGAGTTAGCTCAATCCTGCCAACCTCTCCCATAAGGGGCACGCGAACAGATATCTGAATTAGCGAATCACACACCATATACATTTTGACGGTCGGCGAGATGGGAAGCTTATCATATTTGAGCTTTCCGGAGTATTCCACCGACTTCCAGGGTTGATATGAAGCCGTGATACTCTCGATAGCCGCGAGTGTCTCCTGAACGCTCAGGGGCTGAGAAGGCTGAACCACATCGGATTCAACGGCTCCCTGTGCATCGAGTGCGAAATTTAGAGTGAGTGCCAATGCTGCAAGCACTTTCACTCCTGATAGTATAACCTTTTTAAATATTGACCTTTTCATTTTACTCCTTTACTTCTTCAGGTTCGGAAGTTTGCTTCTGTTTGGCCGCTTTGGGAGCGGCATCTTTAAGCTTTGCGGCAATTTTGCCCAACGCCGGATCATCTGAATCTTCTAAATCCTTGTAGGTCTGCACGGCCTTTTGCCAAGCTTCGGTTGCCTCTACCCACTTATCGAGAGCGGCATATATATCTCCTAAATGATCATAAAGTTCTCCCGACTTATATCCGGATTCCTCCATAATCTTCATGGCTTTCAACTGACTTGCCTCAGCCTCCTCATTCCGGCCGAGCAGGTGCAGAATCCATGCGTAGGTATCTATATAAGTAGGATTCTCAGCATCTCTGCCTTGCATCACTTTCTGACTCAATTCAAGCGCCTTCTGCAGGTCACCACCATCAATACTCATGAAATATGCATAGTTATTGAGTGTCATGGAGGCATCCGGATCAAGTGTCAGAGCATTATCGTAGGCCTGATAAGCACCGGCTGTGTCTGACGCCTCATGACGACTGTCGCCGAGCGATGTAAAGAGCGCGACAAGCCTGTCAAGCTGCGCCAACGATATTTTAGGATTCAAATCCTTGAGCGATATGATAGTGTCTGTGCGCAAGCCGGGGTCTATGTCGGTAATCATTTCTGCAAAAGTATTCTGCGCCAACTGATGCATACCGGCCGTCATGGCAAGCGAGGCGTATGTGCCTTTGAGTCCTGCATCGGGAGTCAGATGCTCCTTGGCCCTTGCATAAGTGTCGATGGCTTCCTGATATTCACCTTGCGAAGCCTGATACATCATGAGCTGCTGCCAATATGATATATTCGCGGGATCTTGGTCTATGGCGTATGAAATCTTCTCAACAGCAGTTTTCAAATCGCCCTTGGCGGCATTGTAACGTGCGGCAAGATCAAGCACGCGCGGTTCGTGAGGATACTGGCGCGCAAGCACGGAGAAAAGTGTATCGCCACGCGCTGTGCCACTGCCGTCGGTAAGCAAGGTCTGCAAATAGTGAGCCGTGAGATCTGTCTTCTGTTCCAATCCCAAATCCTCACATAGAAGCACCTCATACATCTTGGCATCATAACCTACCGAATCATTGTTTTGACGGAGATGATCCGCAATCGCTAATTTCGCCATACCGGATTCGGGCGATAACTTTTCAGCCTGGAGATATATCTGAAATGCTGAGTCCGGCTTATTTATGACATCGTACACATTCCCCTTCATTACCAAAAAAGCAGCTTGCGAAGGTTCAGACTCAATCAGACGATCTGCTTCGCGAATCGCACCAAGCGTGTCATTAGATGCTAAAAGCATCGAAATCTTCCGCATCGTTACAGCCGGATTAACCCCGGTCACAACTTCATAACGATTGAGCGCATCTACAGCCTTGAGCAAGTCTCCCCCCTGCGAATAGACCTCGGATATGTCTACAAGAATATTTGAGGCATCAGGATTAAGGATATATGTTTTTTCGAGGACAGCGGCAGCTTCATTTACATTGCCAAGCTGTGAGGCGATGTAGCCATACATCTGCGATTCATATAAATCAGCAGGATATTTCTCTATATATCGGCGCATCATGGCAAGCGATCGCGCCATCTCCTCTTTGGTTTGCAAAGTATCCAAGCCAATCCCCACACGCCGCGAACCATATGCGTAAGCTGCCTCCACATACGAAGTATCCAGTTCGTATGCGCGCTTGAAATAATCGTATGCCCTATCCTCATGGCCCTCGGCTTCGGCCACTACACCTGCGGCATATATCTGTCTTGCCTTACGCTTGGAGCCTGCGTCGGCACCCAGCATAAGGCCACATACCGCCACAAGCAGCAGTAAGGGGAGTATTCTCAATTTTATCATTTGGTTCCGGTGTGTCCGAAGCCCCCATCTTCGCGTTTGGTATGGTCAAGTTCCTTAACCTCCTCCCACTTCACATGTGAGTACTGCTTTATCACCATCTGGCAGATGCGGTCTCCGTCATTGACAGTGAAATCTTCTTGACCGAGATTAACCAAGATGATACCCACTTCTCCACGATAGTCGGCATCTACAGTACCCGGAGAATTCATTATGGTGATACCATTGCGAAGCGCCAGACCGCTTCGAGGACGTATCTGACATTCATACCCCTCAGGCAACTGCATGAATAAACCTGTGCCGAGAAGCTTTCTTCCACCCGGTTTCAGGGTTACCGGGCCTTCGGGAAGATACGCACGCACATCCATGCCGGCAGCCTCAAAGGTACCGTATGCCGGAAGCGGGTGATGGCTCTTATTTATAATTTTTATTTCAACTCTATCCATAATAATCAAATTATCTCTATGTATCTAACGTAAAAGACCCCTTTCTGTTAGAACCTGAACGAAAAATATCTATCATTAAAAAAATATGGTCGCCTCCCGATACCGAGCGACGACTCATATTTTCAGTCTGTTTCGACTCAGGCTCAGCCCTCCTCGATAGCATCATTGGGGCAAACTGATGCGCAGCTGCCGCAGCTGATGCATGTATCGGGATCGATGTGGTAAATTTCACCCTCTGAAATTGCCTCTACGGGGCAAACGGGCTGACATGTGCCGCAAGCTATGCAGGCGTCTGTAATTACGTAAGCCATTGCTGTTATTTATTTGATTATTAATGTATTATTCTTATTTTCATCATCTATGCGACTTCGCCCTGTCATAAGCAGTAAGTCACCTCGTGACACAAAATTAAATTTATTTATCGAATGTAGCAACTTTCTCCGTTAAAAAAATAGATACCACTCATTATTGCGCTTTATCATGACCACACAACCACTGATTTCAATCATTACAATAACTTTTAATGCCGCCGCAGAGATAGCTCCTACTCTGGAATCTGTGAATCAACAGACGTGGTGTGATTTCGAACATATTATTGTAGATGGAGCTTCCAATGACGATACTATCGGTATCGTTCGCGCTATGTCGCACGCCAGAATACTAAGCGAACCTGACAGGGGATTATACGATGCCATGAATAAAGGTATCGGTTTGGCTCGCGGGAAATATCTGCTCTTTCTCAATGCCGGAGATTCTTTTCACTCTCCCGATACACTCCAAGCATACGCCGAGGCTGCAATGAAAGGAGCTGATATAATATATGGAGACACAGAAATTGTTAATTCCAACAGAGAAACCATCGGTCCGAGGCATCTCAGCGCACCTGCGATACTTAAAGAGGATTCTTTTGCCGATGGCATGCTTATATGTCATCAGGCCTTTATGGTTCGAAAGGAGATAGCTCCCGAATATGATTTGGCCTATAGATTTTCAGCTGACTACGATTGGTGCATAAAATGCATTCTGAACTCGCAACCTGATAAAAGGGTTAATCTGGGCAGAGTCACAATTGACTATCTCAGTGACGGTATGACCGATAAAAATAAACTCACATCGCTTCGGGAGCGTTACAGAATTATGAGCACACATTATGGTTCTATGCGCACGGCAATCAACCATCTGAAGTTTGTATGGCGCGCCTTTCGGCGTGGAAGCCTTTAAAGGTTAGATAATAATCAAAATAATCAATATGGATAATAGCAATAATGATCTTAAGCTTAAAGTCACACTATGGCTTTTAGCAATATTGGGTGTCGGAGTAATAGTATGCGCGGTTTTGGCAATACTTAAGGTTGCGATAGGTGCGCTCGTGGTAGTGGCAGGTATACTGGCGATATTATGGCTGATATGCTGGTATGGCTACGATAAGCTCCGCAAAAGAAGCTAAACCTAACTTCTCACCATATAAAGTGATGGCTAATTTAGCCGGGATAGCTTCATTAGCTTTGACAAGTGAGATAGCTCGGATAGCACTTATAACTCGGGTGGACTATGGTGCTTCGGATAGCTCCGAGAGGTCGGGAGGTCGGCGGGATAAGGTTTAACTTCTCTGCTTAACTTACATTTCTGATAAGTCTTATAGGTCTTATGTGATATATAAGATTTATCAAAAAAAAAGAGGCTTGATTTCTCA